>NZ_CP021033.1:600000-889015 GCF_002117485.1 Rhizobium sp. NXC14 | reverse complement strand
CTATCGCGACGCTGCGTGATGTAAGCGCGGGCACGTTCCGGTCAGGCTAACACCAGAGCTTTTCGCGCGCAGCAGCGCCATCAGCATCGGGCCGAGCGCAAATTCACCCCGTTCGGTGCGTCGCGTCAGGTCCCTGAGATAGCCTCCGGCGGAGTTGATGCACCCTCCCCTTTGCAGGATGCAGGCCATGACGGTAGCGGCATTTTCCGGTCCCATCACGCCTGACGCCGCCTCATAGGCCGAGGGGCTTACGGCCAGCATCGAACGTATGACGACAGCCGCCGTCATAAGATCCCGCCAGCTGCCGACCTTGCCGCCCGGGCCGTAGTCCATGATGTCGGGGCAGGCCTGGAGAACAGTGGCGAGCGGGAAGGATTGAAGTTCGCCTGCCCTTGGCCGAACGGCGAGGCGCGATCCCTCCCCGCCGCCTGTTTGCGCTTTCGGCCCATCATCGTGCGGACTCGTCCCCGGTTGCTGATCCCGGTCGGCCTGCCCCGCCGGCGTCGTCCCCGTTTCCAAGCGCGGTTCAGATTCAGATAGGGATTCGGTCTGAGAATTCTGTATGTGGCGCTCAATCTGGGATTCACTGGTGCTCGCCATCTGCGTTTTCTCGTGCAGCTCCAACAGGTTGACGATATCTGTGCGGATTGTCTCAAGGTCTTTGAGGACGGGCGTGAGATTTTCGATCGTCGCGGCTCGCGGAATCCGCTGCAGGATAGAATGGAACATTGAGGACACGCGCTCCCAATCTCCCGCAACCGCTTCCTCGACGGCTGCGGAAATCAGCTTGGCGATGTCGCGCCGGCGGATCGTCAGCCGCTCCTTCAGACTACGCAGCATCTGCCGGTCAGCCGCGATGCGCGCCGCCATCGTCTCGATTTCGCCGGCGCGGGCGAGAAGCGGGGCGAGGCTGAAGCCGTAGGCCTCATCGATCCCGACTTCCCGGCTGCGGCGCACATAACGCTTGCCGTTCGGGCTGTCCTTGCGGGAGATGAGGCCGGCTTCCACCAGCAGGGCAAGATGCCGGCGCAAGGTGGCGGCGGCCATGCCGCGGGCTCTGAGCGAAAGCTGCGCGTTCGAGGGAAAGACCACCAGCGGTTTGTCGCTGGAGAGTTCATCCTCGGGATAAAAACTCAGCAGCGCATCAAGCACCGTCAGCGCCCGGTCGGTGATATCCAGCCCTGCCCGCGCCTCGCAGACCGATCGGAACAGCTTCCATTTGTTGCGCGTCGTTCCGGCCGCGATCGCCTCGCCACGCCGCTGTTTCAGCAGCATGGCAAGCAACATCGGCCGCCGCCCGAAGGGCGTCGTCACATAGTCACTCTCCATTTCCTTCACCTCTGTTCAGGCAAAAGAAATCCGCTCACCGAAACGATGCGAAGAGGAAAAGTGCCGCAGCGTCATTTGCGCGTCTGAAAAGACGCCGAGGCGCAGCAGGACTCTTGACTGGGATTCGTGAAAATGCGATTCTCTGTCTTGCTTAAGGATGTGAGAAGGGCTTCCACGACTCGTTCGTTTGGGGGCCTTTTTCTTTTGCGGTTTCAGTCTCCTTGTTTGCCCTCCTCGGCGAGGAATTGCTCGTAGAGCGCATCCAGCCTACAGGAGAGAAAGTCTCCGAAGCGGCCGGCATTTCTCGCCTTCATCGAGAGCGAGAACGCCTTGCCGTCATTCTTCATTTCCGCCTGGACTGCCTTGTCCCGCGGCTGCCATTTGACCTTCTTCGCGGCGACGGTTTTCTTGACCGGTCGCGCGCTTTTGTTCAGTGCCGTGTAGAGCGCTTCAAAACGTTTGTCGGAAGGTAGCTGATGAAAGTTGTCGTCCTGCAGGACATTGGCGACGTTTGCCGCATTGGCGGATTTGCCGGCGAGCAGCGACAGCTCCACCCAGCGCTCGCGGCCGACGCCGGGTGCCGGTCCGATTGCCTGGACGACCTCCGGCGAGATGCGATCCATCACCGACATCATCTTCGAGACCGAAGCCGCATTGGCGGCAAGGGCTGTCGAGATGACCTCCCTGTCGTAGCCGAGCTCCTCCAGCCGCCGGGCGAAGAGCGCTCGTTCGATGAAGGTGAGGTCGGCGCGGGCCGAATTCTCCTGCCCCTGGGCGATCACGTGGGTCCGGTCGTCGATCACCTTGACGACGGCACGGACATTGCGGCCGAGTTCGCGGGCGGCGCGCAGCCGCCGGTGACCAAAGACCACCTGATAACGTCCGTCGATCCTGGCGTGGGGACGCACCAGGATGGGCGTGTCCTGTCCGCGCGCGCGGATCGCTTCGACGAGCGCTTGGAAGTCCTCGTCATCCTCGGACAGGCGGTCCTTGATGAAGGACGCTTCGACGAGATCGGGGTCGAGATCGACCACCGCCTCGCCCTCCAGGAATTTTTCCGCCTGCTTGGCAAGCTCATCCAGCGAGCGGACGAGCGACCGGCCTGCCCCGCGCATCGGGTAGTTCGGCGCGCCTGCGTTTTCATCAGGCATATCGGCCAGCCCTTCCAGCAGATTCTTTCGTGCCATCAGCGTCCTCCGATTGCGGTCATTGCATTGATTTGCTTCACGGAAACGGTGAATTTGTCAGCCGACAAATTCACCGCCCCCATGCCTGGTGAATAAGGCCGGCGATCTCCGTGTTGACGGCGCCCATCGCCTCCAGCGCGCGATCATAGGTTCCCCGGTTCATCGAGGCGCGCTCGACCTCGTAAAGCGTTTGCTTGGTGATCCCGGCATCTGAGATCGCGGTGGATTTGACCATCTGGTTCTTCAGCATGAATTCGTGGAACATCGTCGACATGAAGCCGACCATCTGCGCCTGCGGCACATCGGTCGGCTCAAAGCGGGTGATGAGATAGCGATACCAGGAGAGGTTCACTTCGGCGCCGGCGGCGCGGATTGGCTTCAGGATGCCGCCGAGCATCAGAAGGAACTGGCCCATCGACATGACGTCGAGCATCTGCGGATGGATGGTGATCAAAACGCTGGTCGCGGCCGTCAGCGCCGTCAGCGTGAGGTAGCCGAGCTGCGGCGGGCAATCGATGACGACGACGTCGTAACGATCGTCGACCTCGGCAAGCGCGCGAGAGATGCGGGTGAAGAAGGTCTTGCCGTCATTGGTCGATTTGTCGGCCATGGCAAGCGGCGTATCGTATTCATATTCCTGCAGGTCGAGATTGGCTGGCACGATGTCGAGACCGGGAAAATTCGTCTTGTGGATGATCTCGGAGAGCGGCTTTTTCTCGCCGTCGTAGCGGATCGCTTCATAGAGCGAGGCGGCCTGGTCGAACTCCGGCTGGAAGCCGTGCAGGGAGGAGAGCGATGCCTGCGGATCGAGATCGACGGCGAGCACGCGGTGGCCGGTCAGCGCCAGATGCTGGGCAAGATGGGCAGCCGTCGTCGTCTTGCCCGAGCCGCCCTTGAAATTGACGACGGCGACGACCTGTAGCTTCTCATGAGCGCGGCGATGGGGCACATACATGCGGCTTTCGGAGCGGCCATGCGCATCGAGATAGCGCCTCAGCTCGAGCATCTGCTCGGCGCTGTAGGAGCGCCGCCCAGAAGGCGACGTTTGCGGGCAGGGGCCTTTGCCCTCGAGATGCAGTTTCTTCAGCGTGCTCTGCGAAGCGCCGACATAACTGGCGACCTCGGCAAGAGAAAAGCTGCGCAGCGTCTTCTTCGCGTTCGGCGGAAAGCGCTGCACGCTCAGGAGATGCAGCTTCTTCGAAATCACGTCGCCGTGCTCGAGAATCTGATCCTCGAAATAGAGCGGCGCGGCCTTCACGGCATTCGAATTAGCGTTCATCGGCAGCAATCTTTCGGATAACGGTTTTCGGGATCAAAAGCCCCTGTAAACGTTATTATCCGCGATTCTCCGATACCGGCCAAGAAATTTAAGGTTAACGCATATTAACCTTTTCGATGCTCGTTCAAGCACTTGCCGGATCTCTGCGTGATGTCCGGACGACCGGGGATTTTGGGCCGGGGGCGCTGATAACGCGCCCCCGGCGGCGCCCGGCCGAAGGGGAGGGGGCATTCGGCGGGCTTAACTCAATGGCGCTTCGCCTGTAGTGATGCGCTGCTCGTCGGCGCCGAAGAGGTGAACGGTGTCGTGGCCGGGGGCGATCCTCAACACGTCGCCGGGGGCGGCCCGGATTCGCTCGCGGAAGACGCAGGTCAGCGTCTGCCCTCCGAGCCGCACGAGCACGAGTGTTTCCGAGCCTGTGGGCTCGACGACGACGGTCGTCACTTCGATGCCGTTGGGGTCGAGCATGATATGTTCGGGGCGAATGCCGTAGGTCACGGCATCCTTCGGCCGGCGTTCGCTCGGCAGCAGCAGCCCGTCCACGGTCCTGAACCCGTCTTCACTCATGCTGCCCTTGATGAAATTCATCGCCGGCGAGCCGATGAAACCGGCGACGAACAGATTGTTCGGGCGGTCGTAGAGTTCGAGCGGCGAGCCCGATTGCTCGATCAGCCCGTCCTTCATGACAACGATCTTGTCTGCCATGGTCATGGCTTCGATCTGGTCGTGGGTCACGTAGATTGTCGTCGTCTGCAGCCGCTGATGCAGTTCCTTGATCTCCGAGCGCATCTGCACCCGAAGCTTGGCATCGAGGTTCGACAAAGGCTCGTCGAACAGGAAGACGGCCGGATCGCGCACGATCGCCCGGCCCATGGCGACGCGCTGACGCTGGCCGCCCGAAAGCTGCTTCGGATAACGCTCCAGCAGGTTTTCCAGCCCGAGGATTTTTGCCGCATTGCCGACGCGCTGATCGATCTCCGATCTCGGCATGCGCTTCATCCGCAGCGAGAAGCCCATGTTCTTCGCCACCGTCATATGCGGATAGAGCGCATAGTTCTGGAACACCATGGCGATGTCGCGGTCTTTGGGCGCAAGCTCGTTGACGATGTGCTTGCCGATCTGGATCTTGCCCGAAGTGATGCCCTCCAGGCCGGCGATCATTCTGAGCAGCGTCGATTTTCCGCAGCCGGAGGGGCCGACCAGGACGACGAATTCGCCGTCGCCGATATCGACGGACACGCCTTTGATCGCTTTGAACGCGCCGTAGTCCTTGCGCGCATTGCTGACCGAAACATGGGCCATGAAACTCCTCCCGAATTCGCCGTCAAAGTCCGTTCAAGACACTTTTGAGAAAATCGAGGCCGAGGCGCTCACCCTCCGTGCGCGCGGCCAAGTCCTTGCCCGGCCAGCCGTAAGCGGCATCCTCGTGCTCGATCGACAGAGTGCCGTCAAAACCGTAGCCGCGGGCCTGCCTGAGGAAACGCGGCCAGTCGAGCAGACCCAGCCCCGGCAACTTGTATTGCCACCAGCCCTTGCCGTGATAGCCGAGTGCCTGCAGGGCCTCGGCGTCGATCGCCGTATCCTTGGCGTGCAGAATGGCGATGCGGTCCTTGACCGCCTCCAGCGCCCGATAGGGATCGACGCCGATGCGGATGAGGTGCGAGGGGTCGAATTCGAGGCCGAAGCGGCGGTCCTCGATGCGGCGGAAAAGTTCCTGCCATCCCCTAGGCGTCGTTCCGATGAAATCATCTCTAGGTCCGGGCCAGTTCTCGATCGCGATGGTGAGGCCGCTTGCCTGCGTTTGCGCGATCAGCCCAATCGCGAAGTCGGCGAAGTCGTCATAATTGGCCTCGTCGCTTGCCGTATCGTTACGACCGGGAAAGATCACGAAGATCGGAACGCCGGCGCCGCCGATCGCTTCGGCAAATTCTGAGGTCCTTGCCCGGAGCTCGCGGCGCTTGTCGCGGTCGGCATCGAGCTGATTGCCGAAAAAAGTAATCGACGAAACGAAGAGGCCGCGGCTTCGTGCCAGCGAGACGGCGTCCTCCACCCGGTCGGGCGTCTTGATGTGGCCGCCGACATCGATCTCGATCGCTTCGAACCCCGCCGATGCGGCGAAATCTACCACTTCCTCCAGCGGGCGGTCATTGAATGTCGAGGTATAGAAGCCGATTTTCACCATATCCTCCGATCCTCATCACAATCCGGGGCCTTGCGGCCGTTTCAACTGTTCAGCCGGTCCATGAATTTCAGCGGCGAGCGCGTGCGCTGCGCTACGTCTGCCGAGGCGAGCATCAGCGCCGCCGCCATCGGCATGGCCGCCGCACCCATGGCCGAGGCATCCTCGCCGATCGAGGCGCGATGCAGCGAGGGCAGGTTCGTGTCCTCGGCGTCGAGATGTTCGTGCACATAACGCAGCAATTCATCGACGATGCGGATCGGCAGCCGGCCGCCGACGAGCACGGCGTCGGGATCGACGATCATGGCGATATGTTTGACCGCGACGGCGAGATGCGCGCTCATTTCCTTCAGCCATTGCGAAACGAGGCGCTTGCCGCGCGCGTCGAGGGTCAGCAGATCCTGCGGCACGCTCACCTTGATCCCATGCCGGGCGAGGAAATCATAGAGGAAGAACAGCGAGAAGATCTCCCCGAGAAGCTGGACCTTCTGCGCCTCGCCGTCGCGGCCGTCGGCAATCGGAAGCCAGCCGATCTCGCCACTGAGGCCCATGGCGCCGCGATGGCCGTTGCCGTCGAGAACGAGGCCGCCGCCCGGGCAGGCATTGACGGCAATATAGAAGAAGCTGCTGCTTTCCGCGCCGAGGCCGTAGTTGAGCTCGGCAAGGGCAGCGGCATTAGCCTCATTTTCGGTGAAGACGGGATGCGGCGTCAGGCTCTCCAGTGCGGCGCGCACGTCGAAATCAGTCCATTCCTGATAGGCGTCGGGCTTGCCGAGCAGCGAGATTTCGCCGAGCCAATCCGGCATAGCAAGGCCGATGCCGGCAAGGCGCGCATCGTCGATCAGCCGGCTGCGCTGGAAATGCGAGATCGCATCTGATGTCAGTTGCATGAATTCCGCCGGCAGGATGAAGCGTTTCTCGTGGTGTACGCGGGCGCGCACATTGCCGACGGCGTCAACCGCCAGGATCGTCAGATGGTCGCGGTCGATGTTGATGCCGATGGCGTAATAGGCCTCGGGATTGATTTCGAGTTCGATTGCCGGCTGGCCTCTGAGCCCATGCCGGCGGCGGGCCTCCATGATCAGGCCCTCGTCCAGGAGGCGGTCGACGATGCGGGCGATCGCCGGTTTGGTGAAGCCGGTCTGCCTGGCGATTTCGGCGCGCGAAATCGGCGCCTGGCGGTGGATGCAGCGCAGGACGACGGCCCTGTTGTGCTCGCCCGCGTCTTCGACATTGGAGCCCGTCAGATCGGGGGAGAGCCTAGCGCCGAGTGTCTGGTTCATGCGTTCAATCCTTCCGCGCGCGTGGAGAGTGAAGCAGACCCTCTCATCCCTTCACCGCGCCGCTGGTCATCGCGCCGAGGATCAGCCTCTGGAGCGACAGGAAGGCCACGATCGCCGGAACGACCGCAATCAGGCAGGCGGCTGCAAGCAGCTGGATGGACGAGTCAGTCTGCATGCCGCGGAAGTTAAAGATTCCGACGCCGATCGGCATCAGGTCATTTTTGGTGAGCAGCAGGAAAGGCACCAGGAATTGCGACCAGCCGGCAATCACAGTGATGATGAAAACCGAGGCGATGCCCGGCGCCGACAGGGGCACGATGATGCGCCAGAAAACCGAGAAGCGGTTGCAGCCGTCGATCATCGCCGCCTCGTCGAGGCTGCGCGGAATGCCGTCGACCGTACTTTTCAACAGCCAGGTCGCCAGGGGAACGCCGAGCGCGATATAGACCATGACGACGGCGAAATGCGTGTCCAGCAGGCCGAGGCGGTTCATGTAGCGATAGAGCGGCACCATGATGACGAGCGGCGAGATCATCTGGAAGAGCAGCAGCCCCATCATCGAGAGGCCCTTGCCACGGAACTGGAAGCGGGAAAAAGCGTAAGCGGCGGGCAAGGCCACGATCAGCACGCCGAGCCCGCTCAGAGCCGCAAGCTTCAGGCCGTTCCAGAGATAGATCGGGAAATAGCTGTTGTTGAGAACGGTGATGAAGTTCTGAATGGTAGGGTTGTCGGGAATGTAGCGCGCCGCGCCGCGATAGACCTCGCGCTTGTCGCGTAGCGCCATCGACAGCAGATAGGTGAGGGGGCCGGCGAAGAAGACGAACATCACCAGCATGAAGAGATAGCTCATGGCATCGCCTAACCGGCTTCCGGTGCGTCCGCTCATTGCTCTTCCTCCTTCGGCAGGAACGACGCATAGACGAAAGCAAGCCCGAGACTGATGATCAGCATCAGCACGGAGAGCACGCTGCCGCCGGAGAGGTCATAGTTTC
The DNA here is from genome assembly GCF_002117485.1 of Rhizobium sp. NXC14. NCBI lineage: Bacteria > Pseudomonadati > Pseudomonadota > Alphaproteobacteria > Hyphomicrobiales > Rhizobiaceae > Rhizobium > Rhizobium sp. NXC14. Next base: position 880,766 of record NZ_CP021033.1, on the reverse strand, counting down.
GGAAGACGATATTGAAGACGTAGAGCGAGATCACTTCGGTCGCGCGCCCGGGTCCGCCGCCTGTCAGTGTGATGATCGCATCGAAGGTGTTCACCGTCTGGATGGTGATCAGGATCATGTTGACGAGGATGGCAGCGCGCAGCTGCGGCAGCGTGACGAAGAAGAACTGCTGCGAGGCGCTGGCGCCGTCGACCTCCGCCGCCTCGTAGAGCGAGGGATCGATCGATTTCAGCGCCGCATACATGACGACCATCGAAAAGGCGGTGCCGCGCCAGATGTTCGAGATCAGAGTCGACCACGGCGCCATTGCCGGGTCCGAGAGCCAGGCGACGGTCGGCATGTGCATCAGCCTCAAAATGCTGTTCAGCGCGCCGTAAGGCGCTTCGGAAAACAGCATCTGCCAGATGATGCCGCCGGCAATGCCCGGCACGACCCAGGCGACGAGCGCCGTGGTCCTCAGGATCGTGGTGCCGAACAGGCCGCGCTTTTCGCCGCGAACGACGGTGACGGCGACCGCAAGCCCGAGGATCTGCTGGCCGATGACGCTGCCGCCGACGAAGATCAGCGTCGCCCAGAGAATGTCGGGCAGTTGCGGCGAGCTCAGCGCATTGGTGATCGACCCCAGCGTATAGTCCTGGGTGTCGCCGATCAGTGTTGCATTGGTGAAGGAAAGCCGGAAAACGTCGATGACGGGATAAAGGTAGAATATGCCGATGACGATGATCACCGGCATGATCCAGGGCAGGGGCGCACCGGCGAACCGGCGCATGAACGTTCTGCTCTGAGGCGGGCTGTCAGCCTCGATGGCAATAGGGCTCATTGGCTTCTCTGTCCGGGTTTGGCACTGTCGACGGCGCCTCAAGTCCAGGCGCCGTCGCGGTCGGAAGCGTTGGAAACGCCCGGGATCAGAGACGCTTGTAAGCCTCCATCGCCGCGCTGAATGCGGCATCCAGGGCCTCTTCCGGTTTCTTCGTCCCCGACAGTACGTCTCCCATCATGATCTGGATCTGGTTGGAGATCTCGGGATAGATCGGCACGCCGGGCCGGGCCTGGCCATCGACCAGCGCATTGGCGAAGGTCTTGTTGGCTTCCGTCGAGAAGACCTCATACTTGTCGAAGAGCGACTTGCGCGTCGGCAGCTGCTGCTGCAGCGCGTTTGCAGGACCCATATAGACGTCGCGCGCCAGGTTGGCGCACATTTCGATCTTCTCCTTGTCCTTGCTGAAGGAGGCGACCGTCCAGCCGCCGGTGCCCGTCGACTTCTGGTCGGCCGTGGGGCCCGGGATCGGCGAGAAGGTCCAGTTCTTGAATTCCTCTTCGTCGAGCGTCGTCTTCAGCTGTGCATATTGCCAGTTGCCGCCGATGAAGAGCGCCGTCGTCGCGGCAGCCGCCGCAGCGTTCATGTCGTCGTAATTGGCGATCGTCGTAACGCGCTTCGGCGCCGCACCGGAATCGACGAGATCCTTGAAGTAGTTCAGCGCCTTCAGGAATTTCTCCTTGTTCTCGCCTTCGCCGAAGATTGGCTTGCCCGAGTCGTCGACGAGTTTGCCGCCGAGCGCCCAGTAATTGGCGAGCCAGTCGAAGGTCGTGCCTTCCCAGCGCCCGCCGTTGAAGAGCACGCCTTCCATGCCCTCCTTGGTGGAGGCAAGGGCGGCCTTCTTCAGTTCGTCCCAGGTCTTCGGCGCATCTGCGACCACAGACTTGTTGCGGTAGAGAACGCGCAGGTCCGTATCCCACCACCAGGCACGGATGGTCTTGTCCTTGTCGGTGATGCCGTCGCGGATGAAGGGGAAGAGATCGTCGATTTCTTCCTTGGAGAAATAGGGTGTGAAATCGGCCAGCACGTGATTGACCATGAACTGCGAGAGCACGAAGGAGTCGACGGCCGCACAATCCGGCGCGTTGCCAGCCTTGGCCTGCTCCAGCATCTTGGCCTGTTCAGTGCCGATGTCGGAGGACATGAATTGCATCTGCAATTTCCAGTCCGGATGCTTCTTGATGAAATCGACGAAGAGCTTCTGATAGCCCTCGGCAATCGCGGGATCGGAATTGTTCGGGCTGTCGTTCGTCAGGCGGACGACGAGCGTTTTCGGCGCATCGGCAAGGCCGATCCGGTCTTTGGTGGCAAGTTCCTGGGCAAAAATGGTGGATGCTGAAAATAAGACAGTGCTCAGCGTCAATGCGCTGACGGTCGCGCTCTTCATGATGGGTCTCCTCCCCATTTTGAACGAATACAGCCTGGCGGTCGGTTGACCTCTCCTCATTTCCGTGCTGCATTAATTAGATTAAGTTACTTTGATTTGATGTCAAGCCAGAGCTTGGGAGGATGAGATGCTGGCGACATTCAACAGCAGCTAGCGTGCGCCCCGGTTTTCGGAAGGGATGCGCGCCAAAATAAGTTGTCGACAGCGCCTTAGGGACATCAGGCGCATCCAACCCGCAATTTTCCTGAGGAAAAGGCCGATCGATCGCGGATGGCCGCGACGGTGTCAGTTCGTGCTCCGGGCCGCAGCGGCAGCCGGAAACTGAAGTCCATGGAGGAGAAGATGCGTTTACTCATTCTGGGAACCGGCGGCATGGCCAACCAGCACGCCGCCCAGTTCAAGGCGATTGAAGGTGTCAGCGTCGTTGGCGGCGTCGATGTCGTCCCTGAGCGGCTCGCGGCCTTCTGCACCGAACACGGCATCGCCAACCATTTCACCACGCTGGAGGAGGCGCTCGCCTGGGGCGAGTTTGACGCGGTGGCCAACGTCACCCCTGACCGCATCCACCATCCAACCACCCTCCAGGCGATCGCTGCTGGAAAACACGTCTTCTGCGAAAAGCCGCTCGCCACTGATGCCGTCAAGGCGATGGAAATGACCGAGGCGATCGAGCGGGCCGGCAAGGTCGGCATGGTCAATCTCACCTATCGCAATTCGCCGGCGCTGCAGAAGGGCCGGCAGATGGTGCTTGCCGGCGAGATCGGCGCCGTGCGCCATGTCGAGGCGTCGCATCTGCAAAGCTGGCTGGTCGGCCGCCACTGGGGCGATTGGAAGAGCGAAAGCAAATGGCTCTGGCGGCTGAGCAAGAAACACGGCTCGAACGGCGCGCTTGGCGATATAGGCATTCACATCGTCGATTTCGCGTCTTATGGCCCCGGCCTCGACGTCGCCCACGTCTTTGCGCGGCTGAAGACCTTCGACAAGGCGCCGGATCACAGGATCGGCGAATATGATCTCGACGCCAATGACAGCTTCACGATGAATGTCGATTTCACCAATGGCGCGATCGGCACGATCCAGGCGACACGCACGGCAGCCGGCCAGATGGATCAGCTCCGTCTCCGAGTCTATGGCGAAACCGGCTCGGTTGAGATGATCTATGATACCGGCAAATCGAGCTTGCGCGCCTGCCTTGGCGAAGACGTGCACACAGCGACCTGGCGCGAAGTGCCCTTTGATCCCGTCGAGACGAACTATCAGCGTTTCGTCCAGGCCGTGCGGGCGGGCAAGACCCAGGAACCGTCCTTCCGGCGCGCCGCCAGCATCCAGAAGGTGCTCGACAAGGCGCTCGCCTCCGATCTCAGCCACGCCGACGAAGCAATCGGCTGATGCAGCCGAAGCGCGCTTTACTTTCGGCTTAGGCCGAAGCCGGCGGCAGCAGGAGCGTGTTGAGGAAAGGCAGGAGGGCTGCACCGAGTGCCACCCCGCCGCCGCTGAAGCTTGCCGGCCGCATCGGCGAAATCCATGGCGTCAGCAGCGGCCTGGTCGAGGTGTCGCGCCGCTCGACGGAAAGCTGATGGATCAGCGCCTCGATCACGCCCTGCGGCAGGTCGCCGCCGATCATCACGACGCTCGGGGCGATGAAGCCGGCCATGGCGATGATCGGGTCGAGCAGATGGCCGGCGGCCTCGCGTATCCATTGCGACAGCGACGACGAGGAGAACTCCTCGCCCCTGAGCAGGCGCGCGAAGTCCTCGTCTCCGATGCGTGAGCGCAGGGAATCGAAACCGACGACGGTATTGAGCTGGACATTGTCGGGCCCGGTCAGCATTTCGCCGACGCTGCCCGCCCGCCCATGCACGCCGGAATAGGGTATGCCTCGGATGAGGAAACCCGCCTGAACGTCATCGTCGATGATGATCATCGCGAGCCCGCCCTCCGGCACGGCGCTGCCGATCGTGCGCTCGGCAAGCAGGCTCGCCGTGCATTCGTTTTCGACGTAGGTGCGTGCGATCGTCGACATCGCGGCAAGCTGCTCGCTGCGGGCATCGTTCCAATCGTTGGCGGCGATCCCGAGCCCGACGATCGGCAATGTCGCATGCCGATCGGCCATGTCCCGGACCGCCGCGTGTACCGCGCCAACCCCGTCTTCCGGCTCCACGTCGAAATAGACCCGGTCATGCACTTGGCCGCTCAAATCGATCAGCACGATCTCGCCGCGCGTCCGTCGAAGCTTGACGCCGATCGAAAACGCGCCCTCCGGCCGCAGCGCGAATTCCGTGGCCGTCGCCCCGCCGCCGAGCCCGGTGCGCCGGTTCGATGTCACGAGCTTCTCGTCGGCAAGCCGGCGTAAGATATTGGTGATGCCCGGCCCGGTCAGCCCGCTGTGGCGTCCAAGCTCGGTACGCGTCAGTGGGCCATGCCGGCGGATTGCTTCTAGGATGACGCGGATATTCCGGTCGGCGATCTCACCCGATCTCAAGCCCACCGTTTTGGCGCGGGGAGCGCCCAACTCTTGAGTGTGAAGCCGACGCGGCCCCGACCGAAGATACCGCATGACCGTCTTTCTTGAGAGCACTTCGACGGTGTGTATCACGCTTATCGGTGTTCGTAACGATCTTCCAACGAAGTGCTCCGGCTTTCGAGAACCGCAACGGCGTGCCGATCATCCTCGCTGCGTCTTCTATACGTTAATAGCTGCAAGGACGATCGTTGCCGAAACCGTCGCGACAAGCCGGCCTGAGTGCGAAGTCAGCGCTGGAGTATCCAACCGATCCGGTCTGCGCCGGGTCGGTAGAGGTCGTCGTGCAGGACCACGCCGACATGGCGACGGCGATGAGCGCTGCCATCGCTGCCGGCAATTTCCACATCCGGAGCATCCCTCAACCCTCCCTTCGCCGCCAACAGGCAGCGTCTTCAGTGTGGTTGCCAAAGCAGATAGGTCGATGCTGCGATCAGGAAACTGTCATCATCGATCAAGATTGCGTTATCCTTGCGGCTGATGGTCGCCTACTTAGAAAGGGAGGGAAGGGGTTTTTTCCAAGGGCTCGGAGGCTGGAGAGAGCTCCGGCCGGCTCGTTAAGGAGAAACGACATGGCACGGGCGTTGAGAAGATCACGCTCAGTGTTGGATGTGATGTCGCTTTCGATAAACTTGTCTTGGACGATCAGAACGTGCGTCGGATGAAGGCAGGCGGCTCGATCCAAAATCTCTCGGAGGACATAGCACGCCGCGGATTGCTGACCAGCCTGAATGTTCGCCCGCGGATGTCTTTTCCATGCTATGATGGGCCCGCAAAGCTCAAGTTCGACGTCTGGAATATGGCAGAGGCCGAACGCTACTTTGCCCCGGCGAAGGGAGTTTGCGCCCAGCAGGGGCTCGCCCCCGAAGCGCTGGGTGTGCTGCCTTTTTGATCGATCGGGAGGAGGTTGTTCATGTCCACGGATAGTGTCGACCGCCCGCTGCAGCCGGGCGACCGGGCACCGAATGTTGTACTCGATGCGATCTCGCGCGAAGGCAAGATCGCGCTCGATGACTTTCGAGGCCGTAGCCCGCTACTGATCGGTCTATTTCGAGGCCTACACTGTCCATTCTGTCGGCGTCATGTCTCGGCGATGGCGCAGCTCAACCCTGCCCTGAAGGAGAAAGGCATCGAGTGTCTCGCTGTCGTCAAGACGCCCGTCGAACGGGCGCGGCTCTATTTTCGTTACCATCCACTACCCAACCTTATCAGCGCATCCGACCCGGAGGGGGCTTCGCATCGCGCCTTCGGTTTACCCATCCTCGAGCTCACGCAGAATGAAACCGAATGGCCGCACAAGCTCGGAATGGACGCGGTCATGACAATGCGGATCGATTTACCGCGGGAGTTGCCCGTGCCGATGAACCCGGCTGCGGCGGGCGACTTTCTGGAGAAAAAGGACCCGTATGAAATGACGGCGGCCGACCAGCAGATTATCATCGCCGGTCACATGCCGCTTATCGGCGAGTTCCTGCTCGATCGGGAAGGCACTGTGCGCTGGAGTTTCACAGAAGCCGAAGAGGGGGGCCAAAATCTATGCCGGGCGCCGAGTCCCGAAGAATTGATGTCAGCAGCTTCCCAAGTCGCACTTCAATAAGCTGCTGAAAAACTCGTTCCACGAGACGGTTGGCAGCCTTATTGCGGAAGGCGGGTTCGAGGTCGCAATCAAAAGCCTTCAGCCATCGAGCACAGAATGTCCGCTTTATCTCGATTTAGGAGGTGAACCATACCTGTCGCAAGAAGGGCGTCGACCTTAATGATCTGGTCTTCGGCTAAGCCAGGTTCGGCCGGTGACAGCAGATGGTCCAATTAGCAAAGCGAGCGCTTGCACAAAAGCTGGCGCGCCGTGGCTCATATTCTAGACTGACTAAACCCAGACGAATATGCCGCCGAAATCCGGCTCGACGCCTGAGTATGGCAGTCGGCCCTTCTCTAATAACTGCAGGGACGATCGTTGCCGAACCCAGAGCGGCAGGCAGGACGAAGCGAAAAGTCGGTGCTGCCATATCCGACCGAACCGGTTTGCACCTGGTCGCTCGAACTCGTCGTGCAGGATGATAGCGACACGGCAACCACGGTGGCGGCTGTCGCGGCTGTCAATGATTTGCGGACTTGAAACATCTCACCCTCCTAGCGTTACCTGATCCCAGTGCTGTTCCCGTGGCAAATAGGGCAGGCCGGGGGTTCTGTAACGAATGCCATTTATCAATATCTCGTTATTCGACGAGACCTGTCCGCAGACCCGACGCCTTGACGATCTTGTTCCCGCAGCCTTCGCCTAAAGCAAAGCTGGAAGTCAGAACTGGCGCAACATCGTCGATCAATTCAGACTGGATGTACCGAAACTTGCCAACGCTTTGGCCGCGCCAGACGTAGGTCTCGCCAACAAATCCACCAGAAGAACTTGCGACTTCGAAAAACGCCGAGGCAATCGGGGTCTCCTGCGATCATTCCAGGCGAGTATACGCAAGAGGGAGAGGAGGGAGGGGGATTCTGAGACGGGTTTGGAAGGCAGGAGAGAGCTCCGGCCGGCTCGTCACGGAGAAGCGAAATGGCACAGGCCATTGAGAAAATCACATTGAACGTTGGACGCGACATCCCTTTCAATAAACTGATCCTGAGCGAGCAGAACGTCCGTCGGGTCAAGGCAGGAGTCTCGATCGAAGATCTCGCGGAGGACATAGCACGTCGTGGACTGCTGACCAGCCTGAATGTGCGTGCTGAAGTCGACGGCGACGGCAAGGAGACCGGCTTTTATCGCATCCCCGCCGGTGGCCGGCGTTATCGTGCGCTTGAGCTGCTGGTCTCCCGCAAGCTGTTGGCAAAGACCGCCGGTATTCCCTGCATCGTCAGCAGCGGCGATACCCTCGAAACCGAGGATTCTCTCGCGGAAAATGTCCAGCGGGTCGACCTTCATCCCCTCGACCAGTATCGCGCGTTCCAGGCCTTGCGCGAGCAGGGGGTTGGCGAAGAGGAAGTCGCAGCGCGCTTCTTTGTCTCGGCCGCCATCGTCCGGCAGCGCCTGCGTCTGGCTTCGGTCTCGCCGCGACTGCTCGAACTCTACGCCAATGAGGAGATGAAACTTGAACAGATCATGGCCTTTTCCATCAGCAACGACCACGTCCGCCAGGAGCAGGTCTGGGACACGGTCTCGCGCCAGCAGGTTCGTGAACCCTATTACATCCGCAGGCTCCTGACTGAAACGACGATCCGTGCGAGCGACCGCACGACCGTCTATGTCGGGATCGATGCCTACGAAGCCGCAGGCGGTGTCGTGATGCGCGACCTATTCGAGCAGGACAACGGAGGGTGGCTTCAGGATCCGGCGCTGCTCGAGCAATTGGCGCTCGAGAAACTGGCGGCAGACGCAGAAGCAATAAAGGCTGCGGAAGGCTGGAAGTGGGTCGAAGCGGCCTTCGACTTTCCTTACGGGCATACAGCCGGGCTGCGTCGCTTCTATGGGCACCAGGCCGAAATGACCGACGAAGAGACTGCTCGATACGGCACGCTCAAGGCCGAATACGACGATCTAGATGCAGCCTATGCAGAGGCCGAGGAAACGTGCGAGCAGACCGAACACCGCTTGGAGGAACTCGGGAACGAGCTCGACAGGATCAACGACCGGCCATATGTCTTCGATCCTCAGGATGTCGCCCGTGGGGGCGTGTTCATCTCTCTTGGCGCCGGCGGCGAACTGAAGATTGAGCGCGGCTTTGTCCGGCCGGAAGACGAACCGCAGCCGGAGAAGATCGAGACCGAGGCAGTGATGTCCGGGAGCGATGACGGCTACGAGGTGAGTGGATCATCGTCCACCGGTGGGGCAACGCTCGACGGCCGGGCTGCTGCCGGTGATGAGGCAGACGAGGAGGACGGTGCCATCCGCCCGATATCCGATCGTCTGCTTGTCGATCTGACGGCGACGCGCACGGTGGCGCTGCGCAATGCGCTCGCCAACAATCCGGCTGTCGCATTCATCGCCGTGCTGCACGCCTTCGTCCTGAAGACCTTCTACCATTATGGGTCGGGCACGTGCCTGGAACTGACGCTGCAAAGCGCCACCTTCGGCCAGACGGAAGGGCTCTCCGGCACCGTCTGGGCCAGGGAGATCGACCAGCGGCAGGAAGCATGGGGCCAGGACCTTCCGAAGCTACCCGAGGATCTCTGGGACTTTCTGATCGCGCTCGATGAGGTCAGCCGGCTGGCGTTGTTTGCCCATTGCGCATCCCTCTCGCTGAATGCCGTAATCGAGCCATGGAACAAACGCACCCGCGCGATCGCTCATGCCGACCAGCTTGCCCGTGCAATCGGCTTCGACATGGCCGATGCCGGCTGGACCCCGACGGTCGACGCCTATCTTGGAAGGGTCACCAAGGCGCGGATCCTGCAGGCCGTGCGGGAGGCGAAGGGTGAACAATCGGCTCACCTGATCGATCATCTGAAAAAAGCCGATATGGCGCGCGAAGCCGAGCGCCTGCTCGACGGCAGCGGCTGGCTACCCGAGCCGCTGAAAATGGCGATTGAAGACGCACCGGCAGACAGCTCCGGAACAGCAGTCGGTGAGATCGCCCACCGCGCTGCCGATGAGGTTCTGATCGAAGCCGAGGCTTCAGATCTTCCGGCTTTTCTCAGTGACGAGGTGAACGCCGAGCAAGCGACGGCAGAGCCGGATGACGCCTTTCGGCAGGAGCAGCAGCACCTCGACGCGGCCGAGTAAGCTTTAACCATCCAACCGACGAGGTCCGGCCGGTAGCCGGGCCTTCGATTCCGATCCACGCGCATGGTCCGGCTCCAACAGGAGGCCGGACCGCTTTCGTTTCAAGGAGCAAATGTCATGGATTCCATCACCTCCGCCTCGCAACCGGCATCCGGCTTCAGGGTCGACATCTCGCGCGGTGAGCGCAATGGCCGCGTCTCGTCCGAGTGGTTCTCTCGACCTGATGATGAGCGCTATCTTTCTCTTGGCGAACTCTACGGTGCGGTAAGGTCCCGTGCTGAGCGCGCTCACGCCCGAACGGTGGAAAGTTCGTCGATCCGCCTCGAGGCCAGTCGCGACAACTCCGAGCGGCTCGAGCTGATCTTACCCGGCAACCGACGGCCGGTGGCACCGACGCATTGGAGCTATGGCCAGCTTTGCAACCTGGCAGGCGCGCCCGCCACCTATATGCGCCAGCTTCCCGCGCCGCTTGCCGCGATCAATCTGCAGCATGGGCTGCTTAACAATCGTGCCGAGCTCGTCAAGACGCTCGAAATGGACGATGGCCGCGTCGAGCTGCGGGCGGTGACCGGCCCCGACTACGGCAGGATCTGGGACCACGAGCTCGTGTCCGCCGTGATGAAAATCGCCGGCAACGGGACCGGCGACACGATCTGGAAAGTGCCGGGCCTGCTTGATTGGGCGAGCATGACATATAATCCCTTCGTCGATATCTCCAAGGATACGACTACGCTCTACGCATCCGACCGTGATGTCTTCCTGTTCCTGGTCGATGATACTCATCCGATCGAGGCGGGGCGCCTTCCCAATGGTGAACCTGATCTCTTCTTTCGCGGCTTCTATGCCTGGAACTCCGAGGTGGGGTCGAAAACGCTCGGCATCGCCTCCTTCTACCTGCGTGCCGTCTGCGCCAACCGCAACATCTGGGGCACGGAAAACTTCCAGGAGATCAGCATTCGCCACAGCAAATTCGCTGCTGAGCGTTTCGCCCATGAAGCGGGACCGGCGCTGACAAGCTTTGCCAATTCCTCACCTGCAGCTTTCGTCGCAGGCATCCAGGCCGCGCGCGAGCGGATCGTCGCCCGCGACGATGATGACAGACAATCATTCCTGCGCCGGCGGGGATTCTCGAGAAGTGAAACGGGCAAGATCATCGAGACGGTTCTCTCCGAAGAAGGCCGCCCGCCGGAATCGGTCTTCGACTTCGTTCAGGGGATCACCGCCCTGGCACGTGACAAGACCCATCAGGACATCCGTCTGGAGCTGGAAGGCAAGGCGAGGAGGCTATTCGAAATCGCGGTCTGAGCGCGCCTCATAAGGTAATGACGTCGATCGGTCCGAGCCCGCTCGACGTCATTGTTTTTTCCGCCAACTGCATCACCCTTTCCAGGCTCCCACGCGATAATGATGACAAGTGCGGCGAATATTCTCGGGGAAAAAGGAACGCACGGGCGGGGGCAGTCGGTTCCGCCTCCCTGCCGGGCGCTATGCTGAGGCTCCTGCGGCTGCCCTTGTTCCGCCCTTAGCGTGGCGAGAATTCCCGAAATCCCGCCTTCGGCGGCGCTATGCTGATTTCTCCGATACTCTTCATTGTCTGTCTGGAACCCGCCCGGGGGCGGGTTGCCCCACCATCCTTTCTCTCCGGGTCAGCAGCACGATCAGGCGACGAATGATTCGCCGTTGCGTCCCGTTACCTGCGGAAGAAAGTCAGTTTAATCCGATTTCTGGCCGACGCGGAACGAGCTCAGCTTGTTCAAAAGATCCTCCGAGATCTCGAATTGCCGGGCCGTTCCCCTGCCCATGGAATTCTTCACCATCGTCTCGCTCAGCATTCCACGCTTGACCAGAAGGTCGACGGTTTCCTTGACGCCAGTTCGCGTCAGCTCGGTAATTTCGATGATGTTCGAAAGGGTTAGCTTCTGATGCGCCTGGCTCATCGTGTAGAGGATCGTCATCATGCCGACCTGTTTCAGTCGCGCCTGCGGCGTCTCGTCCTCCAATGGATGATCGAGGATCTCATGGAGAATAAGTCCGGAGAAGGCAAGGTTCTGCCATTGCTTTTTGAGGGCGCTTGTCATGTCATTTAACTGTGTTATATAAGTTAGTAAGAATTCGGGAAGGCAGCTCTGCAAGCTCTCCCGAATGCGATGGAACATCGTCGTGTCGAAGGGGTCTGCCCATGAAAAGCCTTCTGCTGAAATCATTGCTTGCGATCTGCTGCATGACGCCATCCTATCTTATTTCCGGCAGTAAAGCGCAAGCTGAAGATTGGGGATGCAAGGTTATCCTGTGCCTTTCGAATCCCGGAGGGCCGACGCAATTTGGCGAATGCCGGCCGCCGATCCAAAAATTGTGGCGGGAGCTTGCCAGAGGTCATTCGTTCCCGACCTGCAGCGGCGTCGGTTTTCACAGCTCGCGGCCTGGTTATGAACCCTACTATTGCGATGCCGGATACAGGCTGAGGGGAGGAGACGGTTCCCGCGAGAGGCAAGTGACCTGCGTGGCGACGTCACCGCAACCGGTGAGCAATGCCCTCTGCTCGAATGATGCTGACAACTTTGGCACCTACTACAATTCGGTACTGTCACCACATTGGCAGCATCAGGATGGGCGCTATCGGTGCATGGGTTACCCGATCATGCGCCCGAATGTGAGGTCGCAGCCTCACTATATCGACGTCACCATCGATGGCGCGGCCACGCAGCGGGTGTGGTACTGACGATGGCCGCTGCATTCATCGATATCGCGCAAGCCTGCGCACCGATGGTCAAGATCGAAACGCTGGCAGCCGTCGTCAGTCTTGAGAGTGGCTTTCAGCCTCTTGCCATTCGGGTCAACAGCGGCCCGCCACTTGCCGCCCAGCCGGCTTCGAAATCCGAGGCGATCGAGGTGGCCACGTCTCTGATGGCTGATCGCCAGGATATCCAGATCGGCCTTGGCGGCCTCGGGATCGAGGCGCTTCAGAAACTCAATCTGTCGCTTGCGGACGCCTTCGATCCTTGCCTGAGCCTCAAGGCCACCGCGACACTTCTCGACCGATACTATCGTAAGGCTCTCCGCGTGGGGGACGATCCGGCTCGAGCCGAGACCGTCATGCTCCGCTCCTATTATGGTCGCGATGATCCGTCGGTCGGCGCAATAGTTCGGTATGACGAGCAGGTGCGTCAGGAAATAAGGCGATTCTCGCCAATGCTGGCTTCGCTCTCCATTGCGGGAACGGACGATCAGGTCCCGCCAGTCCCATCGCCGCAGGATCAGCCGAGTCAAGCGCCTCTGAAACAAGCCCCACACACCGCCCAGGCCGCTGAAGCCGCGTTATGGGACGTTTATAACTCCCGACGGCAATCGTCGGCTCTCGTTTTCCGCAATGATAGATCGGAGCAAAGCGAATGATCTCGAAACCCCGTCTTCGCCCCCTTGCCACATCCACGCTCATGGCGGCCGCGATCGTCGCCCTGATGGTCGAGCCGGCCTTCGCCCAGGCCGCCGGTATTGAAACCGTGCTGCAGAACATTGTCGACATGCTGACTGGCAATATCGCCCGTCTGCTGGCGGTCATCGCCGTCATCATCATCTGCATTTCCTGGATGTTCGGCTACATGGATCTGAGGCGCGCAGGTTTCTGGATTATCGGCATTGGCGGAATTTTCGGAGCGACCGAACTGGTCAACACCATCGTCGGGAGCTGATCGCCGTGATGAACGCCCCGCACCTCGAAGACGATACGTTGTTTCTCGCATGTACCCGCCCGGCAATGATCGCCGGCGTGACCATGGAAGCCATGGGCGTCAACATCACGCTCACGACCATTCTTTACATCACCGCAGGATCGACCGCCTATGCGCTCGTTGGCGTCGCCTTTCACGCCCTGTTTCGCGCACTGGTCAAGCACGATCATAATATGTTCCGGATCCTGATTGCCTGGATCGAGACCCGGGGGCGATCGCGCAATACCGCCTATTGGGGCGGCGCCAGCCTCTCCCCCTTGCCGCTCATCCGCCGTTACGACGAAAGGGATTTCAGCCTTGCCTAGTATCGCGACTCTCCGGTCTCGCGAACTCGGCGCAGAGACCTTCATTCCCTATGTCAGGCATGTCGATGAGGCAACGATCGCGCTCGATTCCAGAGCGCTGATGAGCATGATCGCGCTGGAAGGAGTTTCCTTTGAGACCGCCGATATCCGCGACCTCAACGGCCTGCACCGCAGCCTGAATACGCTTTACCGCAATATCGCCGACGAAAGGTTGGCGCTCTGGACGCATGTCATTCGCCGTCGCGACAACGCCTATCCCGAGGGACGTTTCGCCAACCCCTTCTGTGAAGGCCTCAATGCCAAATATCGCGATCGGATGATCGGTGAAGACCTTTTCCGAAATGACCTCTATCTTGTGCTCGTCTGGCATCCCGGCCGGGACGCTGCCGAAAAGGCAGCCAATCTTCTCTCCCGGCTGCGCAACGCGCGCCGATCCGGTATCGAACTTGATGAAGATGCCCTGAAGCATTTGCGCGACCGGGTGGCGGATGTGCTGGCCGGCTTGCAGCGCTTCGAGCCACGTCTCCTCACCCTTCGAGAGCAGGGCGGCATCCTGTTCTCCGAACCCAGCGAAGTTCTCCATCAGATCGTCGGAGGGCGGCGTGAACCAGTTCCGCTGACGGAAGGAAGGATTTCCTCGGCGATTTATTCCGATCGGGTCATCTTCGGGCGCGAGACAGTCGAGATCCGTCACGAGGCAGAAAGCCGCTATGCCGGCATGTTCGGCTTCAAGGAATATCCGGCGACCACGCGCAGCGGCATGCTCGACGGCATCCTGACGGCCCCCTTTGAACTCATACTGACGCAGTCCTTCGCGTTCACCTCGAAAGCCGACGCCCGCACGATCGTGGGCCGCAAGCAGAACCAGATGGTCAGTGCCGGCGACAAGGCAGCAACCCAGATCGAAGAGCTGGGGGCGGCGATGGACGAGCTCGAATCCAATCGCTTCGTTCTGGGAGAACATCACCTTGCGTTGACGGTCTTCGCCCCCTCGGTCAAGGAGCTGACCGACCACATGGCGAAAGCTCGCGCTTGTCTTACCGGGGGCGGCGCGGTCGTCGCTCGCGAGGACCTGGGGCTCGAGGCGGCCTGGTGGGCGCAGCTGCCTGGGAATTTCCGCTATCGGGCGCGCTCCGGCGCCATCACCTCTCGCAACTTCGCCGCTCTTGCGCCGTATCATTCCTACCCTACCGGTCGCAAGGACGGCAACGAATGGGGACCGGCGGTCGCCATGCTCAAGACCGCATCGGGCTCTCCCTTCTATTTCAATTTCCACCACAGCGATCTGGGCAATACCTTTGTCTGCGGACCATCAGGCACCGGCAAGACCGTGCTCCTGAACTTCATGTTGGCGCAGCTCGAAAAACATGATCCCCACATGGTTCTCTTCGACAAGGACCGGGGCGCCGACCTCTTCGTGCGCGCAGCAGGCGGCAATTATTTGCCGCTGAGAAACGGTATCAACACCGGCTGCGCGCCGTTGAAGGCGCAGGAGCTCACTCCAGAATACAAGCTATTCCTCACCGGCTGGATCACCAGGCTGGTCGGATCAGCGTCCGGTGAACTATCAATCACGGAGCTGCGCGACATTGCTTCGGCGGTTGACGGAGTGGCGGACCTGCCGATGGAGCGTCGCTCCATCGGTGCCCTGCGCGCATTCCTCAACAACACCGATCCCGAAGGAATCGCCTCGCGGCTTAGAAGATGGGAGAGGGGAGGACCACTTGGCTGGGTCTTCGACAATGAGGCCGATGACATCGGTGTCGGCGCCAAGTTCATCGGATACGACATGACGGATTTCCTGGATAACGAGGAAATCCGCACGCCCTTGATGGCATATCTGTTCTATCGCATCGAGCAGCTGATCGATGGGCGTCGCATCATCATTGTCATCGACGAATTCTGGAAGGCGCTGCAGGACGAAGGTTTTCGCGATCTCGCCCAGAACAAGCTGAAGACCATCCGCAAACAAAACGGTCTCATGCTGTTTGCGACCCAGAGCCCGCGCGACGCGATCGTCTCGCCGATTGCCCATACGATCATCGAACAGTGCCCGACGCAGATTTTCCTGGCCAACCCGCGCGGCAACCGCACCGACTATATCGATGGGTTCAAGCTGACCGAACGCGAGTTCGAGCTCGTCTCACGCGAACTCTCCGTCGAGAGCCGCCGGTTCATCGTCAAGCAAGGGCATAACAGCGTGGTGGCCGAGTTGAACCTCAACGGCTTCGACGACGAACTCGCCATTCTCTCGGGCCGGACAGCCAATGTGGAACTTGCCGATGCCATCCGATCGGAACTTGGCGACTGGCCGGAGGACTGGCTTGCCGCATTTCACCAGAGAAGGAGGACAGCATGAGCCGCACAGGAACTATGGCGCCCTTGTTTGCATCTGCCGCATTTTTTGCGTCGGCAATGCTGGCGTCTGCACAAGGCATTCCCGTCATCGACCAGACGTCGATCGCCAAGCAGATCGAGAGCATCACGCAGCTCAAGTCCCAGCTCGACACCTTGAACCAGCAGCTCCAGCAGGCTCAGCAGCTGTACGGGTCACTGAACAAGATCACCAACATGGCCGACGTCGCGAGCCTTTTGAACGACCCGTCGATCCGCAAGGCGCTCCCACAAGATTTTAATGCGATTGAGGCGCTGTTCAAAGGAACCGGTAGCGGCGTCTTCGGTAGCTCCGCCTCGAAATTCCTCCAGGACAATTCCAGCTATCACACTGAAGCCAATGATTTCTATTCGCAGGAGCTGTCGCGCCTCCAAAAGCAGAATGCGGGACAGATGAGCCTCGGTCAGCAGATCTATGATGCCGCGACCAAACGCATCGAAGGCATAGACGAGCTGCGCCAGAAGATCTCCGGTGCAGCTGACGCCAAGGACATCGCCGACCTGCAGGCCCGCCTCCAGGCCGAAAGCGCCTTCCTGCAAAGCGACGTCCTTCGCATGCAGGCACTGCAGATGGTCCAGCAGGCGCAGGTGCAGGTCGATGAACAGCGCAAAGCCGAAGACTGGCGCAAACGCATGGATACGATGGGAGCGGCGCTCAAATGAAATGGTTTCTTTCTGCGGTGACCGTGCTTTTCCTGTCGGCCTGCTCTGCACCAGTGGATAGGGTTTATACCGTGGGTGAGCTCATGGCCGACGACGCTCTGCTCGCCCGGATTATCGACAAGTGCCGCAACAATCCGGGCGAGCTCAGCGACACCCCAAATTGCCGCAACGCCGAGGCCGCGGACGGCAAGCGGCGGCTGGAGCGCATGGGCAAATCGTTGGGAGGCTGACGATGTATCAGGTCTTCAGCTTCGTCGACGGGCAGTTCAAGACGCCGCTGGAAAACTTCATTTCCTCGGGCACCTCGAATATTGCGAGCTGGGTGAGTGGACCACTGACCGCGGCACTGACACTCTATGTGGTGCTCTACGGCTACTTGGTTCTCCGCGGATCCGTCCAGGAGCCCATCCTCGAATTCGCCTTCCGGGCAATGAAGCTTGCCATCATCGTCATGCTGGTCAAGAATGCGAGCGACTATCAGACCTACGTCACCAACATATTCTTCGACACACTGCCCCGCGAGATCTCGCAGGCGCTGAACTCGGGATCGGCACCGAGCGCTTCGACTTTCGACAGCCTGCTCGATAAGGGTCAAAACTGCGCCTACGAGATATGGCACCGGGCCTCGTGGCCGATTGATATTGTCACCGGGATCGGCGGCATGATGGTCATCGGCGCCAGCTTCATCGTGGCGGCGATCGGGTATATCGTTTCGCTCTATGCCCGGCTGGCGCTTGCTATCGTACTGGCGATCGGCCCCATCTTCGTTGCGCTCGCCATGTTCCAGTCGACTCGCCGGTTTACCGAAGCATGGATCGGCCAGCTCGTAAACTTCGTCATCCTGCAGATCCTGGTCGTTGCGATTGGCTCTCTGCTGATCACCTGTATCGACACGACGTTTACGGCGATCGAAAGCTATAGCGATGTCATGATGCGTCCGATTGCGCTCTGCGCCATCTGCCTTGCCGCTCTCTACGTCTTCTATCAACTGCCCGGTATCGCTTCGGCACTTGCTGCCGGCGGCGCGTCGCTCACCTACGGATATGGCGCGGCGCGCGATGCGCATGAGAGCACGCTCGCCTGGGCCGCTTCCCGTTCAGCCACGGCGGTCGGCCGCGGAGCCCGTTCCGCCGGCCGCCGCCTGACACCAGGCCGGGCCAAATGACGGCCACCGCCCAGAAGACAACTGGATAGGTTTTTTTGGATGATCCGTATCGTTCTATCGTTTTGCCTGAGCGTCGGCCTGACAGCCTGCGGCTCGATTTCCCATCCTCTGCCCGAATGTGATGGTTACTCCCGTCGCCCGCTGAACCGCGCGGTGTGGCAGTGGCAGAATAATGGAGGAACAGAACAGCCGACGACCGGGGCTCTGCCCGCACAGCCGACGGGCCTGGCTGTCGCCTATGTGGAGGATCCGCTGACATCAGTCGCACCCGCTGCCTTTGCTCCGTTCGATATCGCTGGCTCTTATCGTCCATGCGAGGGCAGGTGAACATGACTACCACGGACAATTTGAAGAGTTACTTCGAAAAGGCCCGCCGCTTCGACCAGGACCGGATGATGCAGGTCGAGCGATCCGCGCGGATTGCGTGGTTCGTGGCAGTCTGCGCCGGCATCATTGCAGGCGCTTCCATATTTGCCATCGCCGGCCTCACCCCGTTGAAAACCGTCGAGCCTTTCGTGGTGCGGGTCGACAACTCGACGGGAATCGTCGACGTGGTCTCGGCATTGACGTCGACGGCCGGCACCTACGACGAAGCCGTTACCAAATACTTCGCGGCCAAGTATGTCCGTGCTCGCGAGGGGTATGCCTGGAGTGAAGCGGAGGAGAATTTTCGCACTGTCGCCTTGCTGTCGACGCAGCCAGAACAGACGCGATTTGCCGCTCTCTATCGCGGCAGCAATCCCCAATCCCCGCAGAACATCTATGGCCGCAGCGCCACCTCGCGGGTCAACATCGTTTCCATCTCGCTGATCAATGCCAATGTGGCATCAGTGCGCTACACGAGAACCGTTACTCGCGGGGAGGAGGTGGCCACCACGCACTGGGTCGCAACCCTCACCTTCTCCTATGCCAACGCTCCGATGTCCTCGACCGACCGGCTGATCAATCCCCTCGGCTTCGTCGTCAGCGAATATCGCGCCGATCCGGAGGCGATCAATTGAGAGTCTATTTCCTGCTTCCGCTGATCCTGGCCGGCAGCCTTTCATCGGCAGCGGTTGCCCTCGAAACTCCACGTGGGGCGGCGCAGGACAGCCGCATCCGCTTCGTCGATTATCAACCCTATAACATCACCAAGGTTGTCGGCACGCTGCGGTCTTCGGTGCAGGTCGAGTTCGCAGCCGACGAGGAAGTCGCCCATGTGGCGCTTGGCAACAGTGTCGCGTGGGAGGTGGCGCCAGCAGGCAACATACTGTTCCTGAAACCCCGCGAAAGCCAGCCGGTGACAAATATCTCGGTCGTGACGACACGGCGGGACGGATCGACCCGCAGCTACCAAATGGAACTGACTGTCCGTGACGGCAGCGTCGAGGCCGGGCAGAACACCTATTTCTATCTGAAATATCGCTATCCAGCCGATGAAGCGGAGCGGCGCCGACAGGAGGCGACCGCCCGCGCGCAGGCGGCACAGGCCGGTGAGGCCGATCACGTGCTTGCCCTTCACGAAGCCTATGGACCGCGCAATTGGCGCTATTCGGCGCAAGGGGCGCAAGCGCTCGAGCCGCAGGCGGTCTACGACAACGGCAAGGTGACCACCTTCGCCTTTGCCGGAAACCAGGAAATGCCGGCGATTTACATGGAAAATTCCGATGGCACCGAGAGTCTCGTCCCCAAGTCCGTCAACGAGAATCTCGTCCTCGTTCACGCGATCAGCCGCAAGTTCATCTTGCGCAGGGGCGCAGACGTCCTTTGCGTCTTCAACGAAGCCTACGATCGGATCGGCATCAATCCCGAGACCAACACGACGTCACCGTCGGTCGAGCGCGTGGTCAGAGTGCCGCCCGACCCAGCGCAATAGGAGGTGTCATGGCCGAGCAAGAAATGACCCAGATCCCGGGTGAGCGCGCCGAGACGTCGACTGCCCGTCGGCTCGACAACAATCCGATCCTCAAACGAGGCGCGGTCGCTCTGGCCATCGTCGTCTTTGTCGCCTTCGCTCTCTGGTCGATGCGCGGACAGGACAAGCGGTCTGATGGCACGCAGCTTGAACGGGTCGTCATCCGTCAGACATCGGATTTCGAGCCGGCGAAGGAGCCCGTCCAACCGCTGGCACAGCCGGCAGAGGTCCTGCTCCCGACGCCCGGCGTAACCGAGCAGGCGCCGAGCGACGATGACAAGTTGCTCGATGCTGCGCGCCGTGCGCCGGTCATCGCCTATGGCGGTGAGAAATCGCCAGAGCCGCGGCGGCATGACCAGGACGCAAACCCCGATCAGACCTCGAACTACGTGCCGCTCGGCGCTAATCCGGGCAGCTTCTCCTCGCAGGGCGAAAACGATGACCAGCGTTTCAACCGCCTGCTGACGCCGACGCAATTGCAGGGTTCGCGCGCCGGAACGCTCGGCAATCGAGACTTTGTCGTCGCAATGGGCACGTCCATCCCCTGCGTTTTGGAAACAGCGCTCTCCTCCGACCAGCCAGGGTTTACAAGTTGCGTTATCAACCGGGACATTCTGTCGGATAATGGACGTGTCGTGCTGATGGAAAAGGGCACCCAGGTGGTCGGCGAGTATCGCGGCGGTCTTCGTCGTGGGCAAAAACGCCTCTTCGTCCTCTGGAACCGGGCCAAGACCCCGAAAGGCGTGATCATCACTCTGGCGTCGCCGGCAACAGATGCTCTCGGTCGGGCCGGCTTCGATGGTTACGTCGACACGCATTGGTGGGAACGTTTCGGCAGCGCGAACCTGCTCTCCATCGTCAGCGATGCGAGTTCTTACGCCAGCAGGCGGCTTCAAGACAGCGATGTCGAAGCTCAAAACACCACCAGCGCCGGTCAGCAGGCCGCAGCGATTGCGGTCGAGCAGTCGATCAACATTCCGCCGACCCTCATGAAACATCAAGGCGAGCTGGTTTCGATCTTTGTCGCGCGTGATCTCGATTTTTCGAGCGTCTACCGGCTTCGCGTGACCGAACCTCGCAATCGCATCTATGACCGTGCCGTGCTTGGAGATTTCAAGCCCGACTCGAAGCTTGTTACAAAATAGGTTCGAGGATGACTGAAGCTGCTGATTCAGGCGTAGTCCGTGAATTGCTTTCGCCGTTTTCACCCTTTCTTCGCGATAGGACGCTCTATGAGGTCATCGTCAATCGGCCCGGCCAAGTTGTTACGGAGGGGAGGCAGGGGTGGCAGACCTACGATATGGCCGAGCTGTCCTATGAAAGGCTCATTCGTCTCGCGCGGGCGGTCGCAAGTTTCTCCAATCAATCGATCGACGAGACACGCCCGATCCTGTCGGCGACCTTGCCAGATGACGAGCGGATTCAGATCGTGATCCCGCCAGCAACGATGAAGGGAACAGTGAGCATCACCATTCGCAAGCCATCGTCGGTGTCTTTAACCCTTGAAGATCTCGACCATGAGGGCCTCTTCGCCGATGTCGCGCCGGAGGAAGGCAGCGGAAAGCGATCAGATCAAAGGCTGCTGGAGTACTATCGGATCGGCGCCTACAAGGCGTTTCTGCGCGAGGCAGTGTTCGCAAGAAAGAACATCATCATCTCCGGCGCGACGGGGTCGGGAAAGACGACCCTCTCGAAGGCATTGATCCGCCATATCCCGCAAAACGAGCGGATCATTTCCATCGAGGACACGCCGGAACTGGTGGTGCCGCAGCCGAACCACGTTCGGCTCTTCTACTCCAAGGGCGGCCAAGGGCTTGCCAAAGTCGGCGCCAAAGACCTGCTCGAATCCTGCCTTCGCATGCGGCCCGATCGCATCCTGCTGCAGGAACTGCGGGACGGCACAGCCTTCTATTACATTCGCAATGTCAACTCGGGACATCCTGGCTCGATCACCACGGTTCATGCCGATTCCGCCCGCCTCGCCTTCGAGCAACTGACATTGCTGGTCAAGGAGTCGGAGGGCGGCGGGGATCTAGAACGGCACGACATCCGCGAGATGCTCACAGTCGCGATCGATATCATCGTCCAATGCAAGCGCATCGACGGACGGTTTCAAGTGAGCGAGGTCTATTATCGGGACGCAATTAAGGCGACTAACAATGGCCGCGGAAGCTGAAATTGCCGAGTGCTCGCGTTCCCGTTTGAACCTTGAATGTAAGTGAAAAATCCATTACTTTCGCGGTGTCTGAAATAGGAGACTTCCCATGGCTTCCCTGGCGGTCACAATGAAGGGGCAAATTACGCTCAGACGGGATTTGCTGACACATCTTGGGGTCAAGCCCGGGGAGCGGATCGAATTCGACAAGCTGCCTGGGGGTGAGTTGCGGGTGAAGGCGGCTCGTCCAACGGGGACGATCGACGATTTTATCGGTCGGCATGCTGGCAAAGCAAAAAGGCCGTTGACCATCGAAGAGATGAACGAAATTACGGCCTCGGGCTGGGCCGGCGAGGAATGAAGGTCTCAGTCGATACCAACATTCTTGCTCGGGCAGTCCTGCAAGACGATGCGAAGCAGGGGAGGGCGGCGGCAAAACTCCTTAAGGAAGCATCGCTGATCGCGGTTTCCCTGGCGAGCCTATGTGAACTGGTCTGGATTCTGCGCCGAGGTGCCAAGCTGTCGAAGGACGATGTTTCACAGACCATCCGCGACCTGCTCAATGCTGGCAATGTGGCAATGAACCGTCCCGCAGTCGAAGCGGGACTGGCCGTCTTGGAGGCTGGTGGCGATTTTGCCGACGGTGTTATCGCCCACGAAGGAGCATGGCTCGGCGGCGAGAGCTTTGTGTCTTTCGACAAGCAGGCAGTTGAACTGGTGACCCGCCAAGGCCAGTCAGCGCGTCTTATCGCCTGACATTACGCAGGCTCGAGAGCAGATAAAGGAAGGTCTCAATCACGGCAAACAGGGCATTTCACCCTCCGCCACACGCCAGATCCATGGCGCCATCTCTGGCCTGGCGGCAATCATCTCGCTCAGTGCAACCTCGTAGTCTTCGTCAGCATTCGTCGGAACGATGAACAGAGCCACGGGCGCCGGCCTTGCGTCAGGCAATGTCACGGAGGCAATCGGCTGACCACGTGAAAGATCGAAGCGCAATCCCTTTTTGCTTCTGCGCTTTAACCCGGAGAGCCGTTCGAGGAGCCGCTGTTCGTAGATGTTTTCGAACGGGATCCAGTTCTCGTTCACCACCATCATCGCCACTTCCTCCACGGATGCGATCCCCGCGCTCGAAATACCGAATGTGGCGATCAGGATAAGATGGAACTCTTCGCTCGATCGCCACAGTTCCAGCTCGGTCTCATATCGTCCATTCAACCGCTTCCATGCACCCTCATCGATCATGAGAGGAAAGGGGAGGTGGCGAACCAAGATTTTCTGACTGTCGCGGGCCGGCGAAAACTCCTTCGCCTCCGCGATGATCAACATCAGTTTGCGCGGTCCTGGTCCATTTGCCGTGGCTCCGGCCAATGTTGCGGCACGACGGGCGGAAATTCCTTCCTTGTCCTCCTGGTGGTACACTTCCGGGATAAACAGAATCTCGCTGAGCGGGCCGCCGCGGACGATCATCTGTCTTGCGGCATTCTGCAGGCTGCTGCGGACGCGGCCCCAGCCGCGCTTTCCAGCCCAAAGCGACGTCCATTCCGTAAGCTCTCCCATATCCCAGAGATAATGGAGCATCGCCCTCAGCGAGAGTTTTTTGGGATCGCTTAGTACCCTTTCTGATGGGTCTGAAGGCGACGTCGACGTGGGTCGGTTCGCCCGTTTCGAGAGAGAGAAAACAAGTTTCAGCGTCGTCGCACCCGTCGCCGCGTCGACCTGGATCGCATGGCCAATTAACGGACCGAGACCGGACAGTTCATAAGGCGGCTCGTATGATGGGCATCCGGGATCGTGCTGCCGGCCTGAGAGCGGCATGCGTTTGATCAGGAATTGGTCATCCATCCGCGCGATGTACATCGGCACCGGCGGCTCACGACACTGGCAAAGTGGCCTGAGCTTATGTTCATAAGCGCGTTCGAGCTGAGGCAGAAACTCTGGAGAACTGTCATCGAATGCCTGGTCGCCCATCAAAAACTGTCGCACGTCGTTCCTCCCTTTCCTGACCGAAGGCTGATCGAGCCGTATCCCGAGCTTCGTGGAATATACTAGCGCGAAATAGTTAGTATAGTGATATCACAGTCGCTGGGGCCGATCTCATCGCCATTGGCAGGAAAGGGAAACTGCGGTGAGCCGACCGCTGAATGGCGCGACATCGGCGCCGTCGTAAAAAGCAATGCCAAAGGCAAAAGTTTGTCCACAGGCGTCCTCAAGCGTCTTCAGGCCCCCGAAATCGGTAGCCCTGACGGTGGTGCTCGCCTTTACCTCGATCCCGACGACCATCCCATCGTCACGCTCGACCACGACCTCCACCTCATGCGTTTGCCGTTTCAACCTCCGAAAATTTGAACAATCGATCATGATAATTAGAAATCAACGACGCGAAGCCGGCCTCAGTTGTCGGTCTGGTGAAAGAGGAAGAGGAGGGCAGGGACGGGTTGGCCTGGCAGGTTGGAGAGCGCCGGCGCGGGCCGGCTCTTCCCTTGCTCTCGGCAGGTTTCCCATGAACGTGATTTCTTCCTCGGCCGTGAGCGCCGGCATTTCCTTGCATGGTTGCTTCGATCGGCCGAGCCGTGCGGGGCTTCATTTTCGAAGCCTGCAACATACCGCTGCCCGTTCCTAAACAGCAGGACCGATGATCTTTCCCATCCCCAGCCGCTCGTGACGGAGGAACGCCCTATGTCATCCGCCTCCGAACTGGCGGACCGTCTCGCGCGCGACGCCGAGGCGGTCTGCCGCCACTACCTCTCCGCCGGCCATCGCGCCGGCAACTACTGGATCGTCGGCGATACTGCCATTAGCAAGGGCAGGTCGCTTTATGTCCATCTCTCCGGCCCGCGGGCCGGACGGTGGACAGATGCCGCAACCTCTCAATACGGCGATCTGCTCGACCTCGTTCGGGAAGCCTGCGGCCTTGTCGATTTCCGCGACGTCGCTGATGAGGCGCGGCGTTTTCTGAACGAACCCCGGCCCATCCCCGCGTCGTCCCGCAGGGGCGGCGCCGATACCGATCCGCCGGTCGATAGACCAGCTGCAGAACGCGCAAGACGCCTGTTCCGGATGGCAGAGCCGGTTGGCGGTTCACTGGCCGACAGCTATTTGCGTCAGCGGGGCATCCTGCGGGCAGCTCTGCACCCGGCGCTCCGCTTCCATCCCTCATGCTTCTACCGCGACCTTGTAGCCCGCAGAACGAGAACCTTGCCAGCCCTGATCGCAGCTGTGACCGATCCGTCCGGCGCGATCACCGGCGTGCATCGCACATGGCTCGATCCGGAGGGCGAGGGAAAGGCGAAGGTCGATGATCCCCGCCGCGCGCTCGGGGGGCTGCTCGGCAACGCCGTGCGTTTTCGCTTTCCTTTCCATGGCCCGGTGTCAGTCATGGCTGCAGGCGAAGGCCTCGAAAGCATCCTGTCGCTCGCACATGTGATGCCCGGCATGCCGATGGTCTCGGCGCTGACCGCCAATCATCTTGCCGCCTTCCGGCTGCCCGATGGCTGCCGGCGTCTCTATATCGCTGCTGATGCCGATGCGGCCGGCCGCCACGGCATCGAGGGATTGAGCCGCCGCGCCCAGACGCTCGGGATCCTGCCGCTGGTGCTCGCCCCGGAGCTCGGCGACTTCAATGAGGATCTGCGCCGGCTCGGCCCGGAGCGGCTCATCGTCAATCTCAGGGCGCAACTCGCCCCGGAGGACGCCCAGATATTTCTGCTCGCATAATCGCCCCGAAAAGGCAGGTGAGGACGCGGACGTACCAGGATGGCCGGTTCCTTTGGCGGCCGCCGTTCGGGTGGGCGCCCGCCCGCGGGCCTGCCGAAGGGCGACCCTTACCATGCGGCGGGTGGGCCTTCAGCGGGTCAGTCAGGTTTCTTCCCCTGGCTGAGGCCGCGTGCGGCCCGCCATTCCTCGCCCGGCAAGAAACCTTCCCTCCGCCGCCCGGCGCTGCGCTGGGCCGCGGCGTCGGGCGCCGCGGTTCCGGACCCCGCTGCATGGACAGGGATCGCCGTCAGGCCGCGAGAGGCGCGGCGCAAACCGACGGAGACCATTATGAACCTTGACCTTCCCATTGACGACGCCTTCGAGCCCCATCACGGCTCTTCCCCAACCGACCGCTTCATCTACGAGATGCAGATTTATGGCCATCGCCCTTTCCAGGACGAACCGGACCCGCGCCCGCTGCCTGAGGAACCGGTCGTCCAGTCGGCGCTGACCGCCATGTTCTCCGCCCTCTTCGAAATGCTCGGCGACTCCCGTCTGGAGCCCGATCTCGAGGATCTCCTATGGTCGACGGTCAATCTCTTCCATCGCGCCGGCGAGCGCATCCAGCGGGAACTTCAGAGCAACGAGGATGGCCAGCGCAATGGCCAGCGCGAGCAGGACGGCTCGGAGGTAAAGAGCGTCGAGCTAGAGCGCCTCGTCGCCGAAGGCATCACGCTGCTGGAGCGCCGCAATGCCTTCGAGTTCATGCGGGACTATGCAGCCGATCTTTTCGAGGCGCAGACCGGTTCGGCCTGGCGGCCGCGCACCGGCTCCAAAGTCAACCACGCCCACGTCACCGCGGCGATGATCGACTCCCGGGACTTCCTGTCTGCACGCCGCCGCGTCGAAACCGAAGTGTTGATCCCCGCCGGCACCAAGATCGGTTTCTCAGGCGGCATGGACTACAACGATCATGAACTGATCTGGGCCAGGCTCGACCAGGCCCACGCCAAACATCCCGACATGGTCCTGCTGCACGGCGGCTCGCCGAAGGGCGCCGAGCGCATCGCCGCCTGCTGGGCCGAGGCCCGCAAGGTTACGCAGATCTCCTTCAAGCCGAACTGGACGAAGTATGCCAAGGCTGCTCCCTTTCGCCGCAACGACGAGCTGCTCTCCGTCATGCCGGCGGGCGTCATTATAGTCCCGGGTTCCGGAATCACCGGCAATCTCGCTGACAAGGCACGCCGTCTCGGCATTCCGGTCTGGGAGATAGCGGAGGATGGCGCGTGAGCGCCATCTCTTCTGGCGGCGGCCCCGATTGCAATTGAGATCGCATTATAGATTGCACGGGCGTGACCAAGGGCCAGTTCAGGTCGTTGGCGTGTGGGGCCGCGTATCGAGGCCAAAGATCTCTTGGAACTTCAGCGTATAGGCGTCCGCCGCTTTATCGGCCAGAAAAATCAGGTTCCAACTGTATGGAGAGACCGCGCTCGGGATCGCGACGAAACGGTGGCTTTGAAGCAACGCGTCGCCAAATGTTTGCTGGCCGGCGCCGGGAATGCCCGGACGAAGCCAGTCGGGATTGGGCACGCTCGCCGGATCGACGACATGAACATCGCCAGCATCGACAATGACGGCGGCGGTCATGATATGCGCCACGGTGTCTAGCGCCCTGAAACCCTTGTGGACAGCGACCTCAAGGATCGCTGTCGCGGGATCGAGCGAGCAGTAGACCGCGCGAACACCCTTGCTGTTCCAGCGGCCGCCGACCCTGTAGGCGCCTTCCCCGCTATTCCAGGTCGGCGCATGGACGGCCTGGTCGAGCCGCCACGCAACCAGCTCGGTCCCGCCGAGCGCGACTGGCAAAAGGGTCATGCATAGACGCCATACTCGAGGCGATCGAGATGATTCTCGACGAGTTCGACGCCGGCGGGTGTCCCTAGAAGGTCGATCGGTCGGCGCTGGTCAAGACCGACTGCGGGACGCTCCAGCCACTGTTCGGCTTCTGCTTGGGATCCGAAGATATCCGTCGCTTTTGCCAGGATCTCGGCAAATTTCCATGTACGGCCACTCTGTTCCTGGCTGAGTGGTTTGGAAGGCGTGTCCTTCCGCCGCTGCCATGTGCGAAGGCTCATGCCCACCGCCTTTTCCAGGGACTCGTTCTTGCCAATGACGACGAGCGTGCCGACAAGATGATCGAGCGCTGATGCGGGCAGGCCATGCAGAAGTAGTTCATGAGCGTCGAGTGCGTTGGTCAGGCGACGCGACAGAATGCGCGAGCCGCCGAGCAAGGCTTCGATTTTTTGCAGTTCACCACCGACTGCTGCTGAAGAAGATGCTTTTGCTGCGACGGTCATGATCTTTCCTGCGTCACTTGTCGCGAATTATATGTCATATGTCGCCGTCATTCAAGGTTTGAGGACGCCGCGTGCCCGCCGGACTGGACTTTGTTTCGCCGGCGAGCTGGCTCCACCAACCGCGCCGGAACGGGCGACGATCCCTGGCGCGATGATTGCCGCGGTCTTTTGAAGCCAGATCAGGTCATGACCGGCGCCGTCGCAGTCGGTATGTAGCCTTTGCGGTATTTCCGTCGTGCGAGGCCGAGAAAATGTGCCACGGCTTCCTCTTCGGTCGCGAACACGTCGGTCCTCTCGCTGCCACGCCTGCCGATCCGTCCCCAGTTTCGAACGACCGCAGTTTCGCCGAACAAGGTCGGTCGGATCGCAAGCATGTAATAGCGCGCCATGTTGCGACTGGAATCGATGCGGCGACAATGGAGGTGGAAAGACATCCGGCTCATGTCGAGAATCTTCCCCGCTGGGACCGGCCCCGTCCAACGATAGTTTTGAATCCTTCCCAGCCGATCGATTCCAGTTTGTGATGTATTGACGCGTCAGGACCTGCAAGCAACATCCTCTAAGCCGGCCCCAGGAGATTGGGCGGCTCCCGGGCACGATGGTTTGGTGTTCGGCGGAGAACGTCGGATCCGCAGCCGGCACTGCTGGGCGTGCCGGTCAAGATCCGGCATTCGGTCTCGGAGCGGCAGCTCCAAACGGCATTGCACATGGCCCGAGCGTCGATGCGATGGCTGCGTCGATTACGTCCGGCCGATCGATGATTGCGCAGCTGGCACGCGCTTCACGCCTTGTCGTGGCCAGGACCGGCGGGGACTCGAGTGCGTGGGGATTTCAAAACCCCCTGGCTCTCTCGCAACGCGCGATAGGGGGCTGCCATGTTGGTCTGTCCCGCCCTTCGGTCGCCGTTCAGGACCATTCCCGTTCTCTTGTGTCGCCTTTCTAAGGGACCGGCCGCCGTTAACGTCAACCCGCAAGGGGTTCCCCTGCGCTGGCGCTCCGGTGACGCCTGCGGCTCGGCCCCTTCTTCGGGCGCCATCGGGAATGGTCCCGAGCAACCGAAGGAGACAGAACCATGGCCACCACGATCGCAACGCTCACGCAGAAGACCGACGGCAGCCTCGAAGGCATCTTTGCGACCATCAGGGTCAACGCCCCGATCGCTATCGTCCCGAATGCCAGCAAGGCGAGCGACGACGCACCCGACTACCGCATCATCCACCGCAAGACCGGCTTCGAAATCGGGGCGGCGTGGAACCGCATTGCCCGCCAGACCGGCGAGGAATATCTCTCCGTCAAGCTGGAGGCCCCTGAGATCGGCGTGATCTTCGGCAACGTGGCCCAGGCCCCCGGCGGTGACCCCGGCAAGAAAGTCATCCTCTGGAACAGCCCGGCCTGATGCGACCGGCCATCCCCTTCACCGGGGCTGGCCCCTCCCCGGAAAATCAAGCCGGCAACGGGCATCGAGCCCGCTGCCGGCTTTTCTGGTGACATACGGAGAGGGAAGGTCTGCTCAGTCCGTCCGAGGGTGCCATGGCGAAATGAAGGCCTCAAGGACGAGCGGTTCCCCCCAATTTTGCCTCCGCTCCGGTTTCCTCCGCTGCAACAAAATCGGCTCCCCCACTCGCCGGCTCCGCCGGTTGCGTCCGCAATCCTTGACCCCTCCATCCCGCCATGACCGCGGGCGTCGCCTTTCACAACGTCAAGGAGACGACAATGACCGCTTGCATCGACGAAATGATCGAACTGCTCAGCGCCGAGTTGCGGAACGCCGATCCCGCCGAGCGCCGCCAGATCGAGAACGAACTCGAACTGGCGCTGGCGGAGCGCGAGGTGATCTGGGCCGAGCAGGATGGCCGCATCGACGCCGAGCCTCCGTTCTGACGGAGGCTTCTTGCCGAGTTCGTGACCTGGCGGCCGGATCGACCGGCCGCCAGGCTGTCAGGGATTTCATCCCTCGACACTCCCGCCGGCTCACGCCGGATACGGTCGCGTCCCCTGCGGGCCCGCGGGTCTCTTCTCTCTCTGACGTCCTAATTTACTCCAGCAAAGTCGGGTAGCAGCGGGGCATTGCTGCCCCGCCTGTGTTCCGGCGTGCAAATTTGACCCCCTTGGCGGGGTAATCGGCGTCCAATTTTGACCCCCCTCAGATTTCATCTGACCATCCGGCTTTTAGCGGCGGATGGAGCGGGAGTTGAAGCGAGTGGATACGATTGCGCGTGTTCGACGGGCCTTCCATGTGCAGGGCTGGTCCGTGAAGAAGATCGTCCGGGAACTTCATGTGTCGCGCAACACGGTTCGCAAGATACTGCGTTCCGACGAGACGGATTTTACCTATGAACGAGAACGGCAACCGTTGCCAAGGATCGGAGCCTGGAAGGCGGAGATTGAGCGGTTTCTGACAGCCAATGAGGGCAAGCCGTCGCGCGAGCGGCTGACGTTGATCCGGATTTACGAGGAGGTTCGGGCACTCGGCTACGATGGCAGTTATGACGCGATCCGGCGATACGCCAAGACCTGGGCGAAGAACCGGGGAGCAGTGACGGCGGAAGCCTATGTGCCTCTCTATTACGCTCCAGGTGAGGCTTACCAGTTCGACTGGAGCCACGAGATCATTCTGGTCAACGGCGTGACGACGACCGTCAAGGTCGCCCATGTCCGGCTCTGCCACAGCCGGATGATGTTTGTCCGGGCCTACATGCGCGAGAGCCAGGAGATGGTGTTCGACGCGCATGACAAGGCCTTCGCCTTCTTCCGTGGCACCTGCACGCGCGGCATCTACGACAACATGAAGACGGCGGTCGAAGCGGTGTTCGTTGGAAAGGAGCGACAATACAATCGCCGCTTCCTGCAGATGTGCAGCCACTATCTGGTCCATCCCGTTGCCTGCACGCCTGCATCCGGATGGGAGAAGGGACAGGTCGAGAACCAGGTTGGTCTCGTGCGCGAACGCTTCTTCACCCCACGCCTTCGCGTCAAAAGCCTGGAAGAGCTGAACGTCTGGCTGCTCGATAAATGCATCGCCTACGCCAAGGCACATCGCCATCCCGAGCAGACGGAGCGGATGATCTGGCAGGTGTTCGAGGAGGAGCGCGGCAGCCTGGTGCATTACGTTGGACCGTTCGACGGTTTCCACTGCGTCCCGGCCTCCGTGTCGAAGACCTGCACCGTCCGCTTCGACAACAACAAATACTCCGTCCTCTCAACGGCGGTCGGCCGCCCTGTCGAGGTTCACGCCTATGCCGAGAAGATCGTCATCAGGCAGGACGGGGTGAACGTCGGTGAGCATCAGCGCTGCTTTGGTCGTGGCGAGACGATCTACGATCCTTGGCATTATGTACCTGTTCTAGCTCGCAAACCTGGCGCTTTGCGCAACGGGGCGCCTTTCCGCGAATGGGTTTTGCCCGCAGCGATGGAGAAAGTGCGCAGGCGGCTGAAGAGCGTCTATGACGGTGATCGGCAAATGGTCACCATCCTCGGCTGCGTTCCGGCGGACGGTCTGGCGGCTGTCGATGCTGCCTGCCAGGAGGCTTTGGATCAGGGCGTCTGCTCGGCCTCGGTGATCATCAATATTCTGGCCCGCAGCCGTGATCCGGCTCCGGCCGCAGCTCTGCAAACCCCGGATGCGCTGCGTCTGACCCATGAACCGGTCGCCGACTGCGCACGCTATGACAGCCTCAGGAGGGCAAGTTGATGGAACGCACGCAGGTTCTCGAACTCATGAGCACGCTGAAGCTCTATGGAATGCGTAGCGCTTACGACGAGGTCATGGGTAACGGCATCAAGCGGCAGCACGAACCGCCCCGCATCGTCGGCGATCTATTGCAGTCGGAGATCGCCGAAAAGCAGGCACGCTCCATTCGCTACCAGCTCAGCATCGCCAAGCTGCCGCTTGCCAAAGACATCGACGACTTCGACTTCGCTGATACGCCCGTCAATGAATCCCTGGTGCGGGAATTGGCCACCGGCACCTTCGTCGCCGATCAACGCAACGTCGTCCTCGTCGGCGGCACCGGAACCGGGAAGAGCCATCTCGCCATCGCGATTGCCCGTGCACTGATCCGCAACGGAACACGCGGGCGCTTCTTCAACGTCGTCGATCTGGTCAATCGGTTGGAAACGGAAACGCGCAGCGGCAAGCAAGGTCGGACGGCCGACTACCTCAACCGTCTCGACTTCATCATCCTCGACGAACTCGGCTATCTGCCATTTGCCCAGGCAGGCGGTCAGCTCCTGTTCCATCTGATCAGCAGGCTCTACGAACACACGTCGATCATCGTCACCACGAACCTGGCGTTCGGCGAATGGCCGACGGTGTTCGGCGACGCCAAAATGACGACAGCACTTCTGGATCGTCTGACCCATCATTGCGAGATTGTCGAAACCGGAAACGAGTCCTGGCGCTTCAAGAACCGCTCTCAAAGCTAAAGCCGAAGACGATCATCACCCGCACTTGGCCTACCCTCTGCAACCCCGGCCAGCGCCGGGCAGGCCAAGTGCTGATCTACACCACCAAGGGGGTCAAAATTGGATGCCGATAAGGGGTGAATTTTGGACGCCGATTGACAGATGAGCGGCACGAAGGCGGAGGAGGGCGCCTGGAAGGCCCGAGACGTGCGAGCCTTCCCGATAGCGAGGTCGAAAGCGCCCGCCCATGCGCCATCCATCCGAGCCATGGCGACGAAGTCGCCGCCATGGTCGAGGACGACGATGCTGGCACGAACTCCGATCTTCGCCGCGCGGACTTCGGCCACGGCGATCATGTCGCGCGCTGCCGCAAGATCAATGGTGCTGGCCATGTCAGGTCAGTCTGATCTCGGAGAGGTCGATTGACACGACGAGCGGTTCAGGCACGCGCTGCCCGTCCGGCTGGCGCGGATAGATCCGGCGTTCGGTTGGGAACTTCAAGCCCTGCACCTCAAGGTAGCCGCCGATATAGTGCGCTCCCGGCGTGTTCCCGGCAATCTCGACGTCGTAATCATGACGCTTCAGAAGGCCGTCGGCGCCGACATAGAGGGCCTGGACCGTACTGTGCGTTGCGATTGTCGAAGGGAACGTCACCTTGAGCCTTTGCCAGGTCTCGCCGTTCTCCTGCCAGTCTTCGAGCTGCTCGCTGACGACGCCCGGCGCGGCAAGAAGGAACGGCACGTTGAGGTAGGTCCACATCGCGACGCCGGCGAAGTAGGCAAGCTGCGGCTCGGTCCAGGCCGTCTCGAGCGAATGGCCTTCGAACGAGGAGCGAGGATCTGGAAGCGACTCGAGCACCGAGCCTTGTGAATCCTTGATGATGACCAGACCGGGTTCGAAGCGGGTGACCTTCTTGTCGGGCCCGAGCGGAGAATGGGAGGCCCACTCCTCGCGGAGGCCGACGGTGACGTTCGTCTCGTCGAGCTTTCCGCTCTGGCCCTTCAGGGCCCAGAGCGCGCCGCCCTGCTTCAGGTGCGCCGTCAGCGACGAATATCTATTCCAGGTGTCGAGGCCGCCATGGGCATCGACGATCTTCTGCGCAAGCGAATTCATGTCTGTTTCCTTGATTGTCGACGATCAGGCGTCGAGGAAGGTCTTCACGTGGGAGACGAAGGTTTCGGGGTACTGGAAAAGCGCACCGTGGCCGGAGTCCGGGTAGATGACGAGCGTCGCCGAGGTCATCGCCTTGAACATCTCGTAGGCGTTGATGGACGGAAACATCGTGTCGTCGCTACCGTGGACGATGAGCGTCGGCTGCTGGATGGCTTTTAGGGATGCGTGTTCCGGGTCCTTTTCCGCGCACCAGCTGATGATCGAAGCCGCCTGCGGATTGCTGACGTCCTCACTGCTGTCGGAATCACGGTCTTTGGTCCGTGCAAGAGCGCGCTCGACGAACGCTTCGCCTGCCCGCTGGCTCTGCTCCGACGGCGTGAAGAACAGCGCTAGCCGGACGTCTCGGGCGTTCTTCGCGAAGGCCTCCTCGACAACCTGAAGGAGATGTTCTTCGCCTCCTTTTGGTGCGGAGCCAGCGATAATCAGCCGCCGCACCTTCACCGTCGTCCGGGCAGCCATGACCTGGGCGAGGAACCCGCCGAGCGAGAAGCCGAGAAGGTCGACCTGCTTGAAGCCGAGCGCGGAGATGAAGGCTTCTGCGTCACGCGTCTGCTGTTCGACGTTATCCGGCACAGTGCCCGAGGAGGAGCCGACACCAGCGTTGTCGAAGACGACGACGGTTCGATCCGCAGCCAGTGCGTTCACGACGGCTGGATCCCAGGCGTCCATTGTCCCGGTGAAGTGCTGCAGAAGTATAAGCGGCGTTCCAGTATCCGGTCCAAGGCGGCGGTAGGCAAAGCGGATGCCACCTGCTTCGACATATCGGGTGGGTGCAGTTTCAAGCTTGTCTGTCATGTCATGCGCTTTCGGTCTGGGAGGAAAGGTATCGTTCGGCGACGGCGCGCCGGGAGAGGTTTGGCGCCATCGACATGCGGGCCTGCTGCATCGCCTTCCACGGGGCTTCGTCCGGGAGAGGAGGGATCGTGACAGGCTCGCGCCGGTCGAAACCGACCAGCGCAGCGTCCACGAGATCCTCGACCTCCATCAACATCTCGATCGGGAACGAGTTGACGTCCTTGCCCGACCGTTCCCAGAGCTCCGTCCGCGTCGCACCGGGAAGGACGGCCTGTGTATAAACGCCCTTGTCGGAGTAATGCGCCGTCATCGACTGGCTAAGATTGAGCAGAAACGACTTTGAGCCGCTGTAGATGCCGTCGTAGCGTTCAGGTGCGAGGGCGAGAACCGAGGCGATGTTGACGACGGCACCGTGGCCCTTGGCGACGAATGCCTTGGCGGCCGCCGCGGCCAGTCGCGCAGGCGCGGTAATATTGAGGGCGATGATTCGCGAGATCTCTTCGGGGCCGTTCTCCAGCAGGCTGCCGTTCAACGACATGCCCGCATTGTTGACGAGGAGCGAGACATCGCCTGCTGCCAGTCTGGTCTCGACTGCATCGAGATCCTCCGGTCTTGTCAGGTCCGCGGCCAGCACCTCGATCGTCGTGCCGGTGTCCTTCAACCGACTGGAGATCGCCTCCATCTTCGACCGGTCGCGTGCGGCCAGTACGAGGTCATACCCGCGCCTCGCCAGCCGGTCGGCATAGACCGCGCCGATACCGCCGGACGCCCCGGTGACCAGTGCAGTTCCAAGTCCATCTGCCATTGTCTTTCTCCATTTGTTTCGTAGGCGCACGAGCGCCGTCCCGGCGTCTAAAGAGCCGGTTACGCTCTCGCGTGTATTGTAGGATTCGCGTTCTGTCGGGCTGTTAGCTGCCGACGTCGACCAACGTTCGTCCCCGCACCTTGCCCGAGAGCATGTCTCGGGCAACGGTTCCGACGTCGGCAAGCCCGACGACGGAGATCGTGCTGGAGAGCTTCTCAAGATCGAGATCCGTTGCGAGCCGCTGCCACGCCCGCTCACGGACGCAGAGCGGCGCTCTGACCGAGTCTATCCCTGCAAGCGTGACGCCGCGAAGGATGAACGGGAGAACCGATGCGGGTAGATCTCTCCCACCGACGAAGCCGCACGTGGTCACGACTCCACCGTATGCGGTCTGCGCGAGGATGTTCGCCAGTGAATGCCCGCCGACGGCGTCGATGGCGCCCGCCCAGCGTTCGCTGGAGATCGGCGGCCCTTCGGCGCTCAGCGTGTTTCGATCGATTACCGTCGTCGCTCCGAGATCTCTTAGATACCGTTCCTCTTCGGCCTTGCCTGTGGACGCGGCGACACGGTAGCCAAGCTTCGAGAGCAGAGCGATCGCGATCGAGCCGACACCGCCGGAGGCGCCCGTCACGAGAAGCTCGCCCTTCTCGGGCGAGATGCCGCCATGCTCCAGCGCAAGCACGCTCAGCATGGCGGTGAACCCTGCCGTCCCGATCGCCATGGCGTCCCGTGTCGAGATGGAGGGCGCGAGCTTCACTAGCCAGTCCGCGGGGACGCGGGCCTTTTGCGCGAACCCGCCGTGATGCGTCTGGCTCAGGTCCCAGCCGGTGGCGACCACCTTGTCGCCGGCTTTGAAACGAGGATCGTCTGTACTCTCGACGGTGCCTGCGAAGTCGATACCAGGGATCAGCGGGAACGTCTGGATGATCTTCTGCCCCGCAAGCGCGATCGCATCCTTGTAGTTGACGTTGGACCATTCGACCGACACGGTGACGTCGCCCGCCGTCAGTACGTCGTCTTCCACCGTCTCGACCGTCGCGATCACGCGGCCGCCATGCTGTCTTGCGACGATTGCCCGGAAAGTCATCGATGTTTCCTTGTTCGTGAAGCTCGTGATCCACACTTAAGCGCACGCGGAAATCATTGAAAGAATGCACATTTAACGCCTATACTTCCATAAATGTAAGTAAGGCTTGAAGGAGACCCTGTCGTGAGACCCAAGCGTCTTGAGCCGAAGAGCGGATGTGCCGCCGAACTCACCATGTCGGTCATCGGTGGTCTCTGGAAGCCCACAATCCTCGTCAATCTGCTGATGGGCAAGAAGCGGTTCATGGAGCTGAGCCGGCTGATCCCTGACGCGACGCAGCGTGTTCTGACCCAGCAGCTCCGCGAACTCGAAGCCGATGGCATGATTACCCGCCAGGTCTATCCCGAGGTTCCGCCGCGCGTTGAATACGAGGCGACGGATCTGGCACGTTCGGTCGCGCCGATCATCGGCAGCCTGCGCGACTGGGGGAACGAGTTCCGAGCATACCAGCAGCGATTGTCGGAACTCGTGCCGTCGTGCCCGGCTGAGAGCGGCGTCACCGCCGCGATGCCCGAGGCGGCGGAGTAGGAGCTGGATGTGGGAAAAGATTTGTCTTCGAGAAATGGTAACCGCGTTCCGCACCCTATAGCAAGTCGACGATCGCTAACCGTATCCTCGGTGTGTTCTCGAGTCGGTTTGCACGACCTTTCGGCTCCGAAGCAGGGGGGCTACTCATATCTCCATTTCGGCCATCCCCGAGAGCAAGTAGCTTCCCTACAGGGAATTTCGGCGCGAGCATAACGACTGAACGACGGGGTCGACTGTTCGAGTGCCGTCAAAGCACTAACCTTCACGTCAGGCCTACCTTTTTGACCACGCTGATGAATGCTCTCAGCGCTGGCGGGACGAGCCGGTGGCCCGGATAATAGAGGCACAGCCCTTCGTATGGTGGGGACCAGCCGTCTAACAGAGACACCAAGGCGCCCGTCTCCAGATGACCTCTGCAAAGTCTCTCCGGAATGTAGGAAACTCCCATGCCCCGGAGGGCAGCTTGGAGAGCAAGCTCCGATCGATTGACCGTAAGCGCCCCATTGGGCTCGACAGAAATTCTTTTACCGCCCTTTTCAAACTCCCAGCGATAGGGAACACCGCTCGCGGGTCTGGATCGAATACAGTCTAAACCTTCCAATTCTTCTGGCGACGAAGGAAGGCTGCGGCCCTTCAAATAATTCGGCGATCCTACGACCCGCATCCGCGACATTTCCCCGAACTTCAGAGCAATCATGTCCTTGGGGATGTCATCGCCCAGCCTGAATGCCGCATCAAAACCCTCCGCCACGATGTCAACAAAGCCGGAGTTTGCGACCAGTTCGAGCTGTACGTGGGGGAACTCGTTGAGGAAGGCCGGAACAACCTCTTCCATCAGGAGAGTCGCCACGACATCGGATGCCAACACGCGCAGAACGCCGCGCGGACTGTTCTTAATATTTGCCGCCTCCACCAATGCTTCATCCAGATCGTGGATCAGCGGGGACAGCCGGCTGGAAAGGGCTTCCCCGGCCGCCGTCAGAGATACGCTTCGTGTGCTTCTGTGAAGGAGACGTGTCTCAAGACGCTCCTCAAGGCGTCGAATGAAATGACTGAGCGTCGATGGCGCAATGCCGAGTTCGTCGGCCGCTTTACGAAAGTTCCGATGGCGCGCGGCAGCGAGGAACGCGCCAAGTTCAGCGAAGGTCGGCTTCTCATTCATGGCCAGATTGCTAACAGTCTATCCAGCACTGTGCAATTCTCCTTTATAAACCTCGTCGGTATTTGAGAGGACATTACAAATGTGAGGACCTCTGAAATGCATAAAGTTTGGTTCATTACTGGAATTGGCCGCGGGCTGGGACGGGCGCTAGCCGAGCAGCTGCTTGCGGCCGGGCACTTCGTTTTCGGGACTGCCCGCAGCACGTCGGGCCTGCAGGAGCTGATTGCGCAATATCCTGATACGCTTGCGGTTGAGGCGCTAGATCTTGCCGATGGTGCTCCGCGATTTGCGGATGTCATCGAAGCCGCGGTCACGCGGTTTGGCGAGATCGACGTCCTCGTCAACAACGCCGGCTACGGCCTCTTTGGTGCCGCGGAGGGCATAGAGGAAGAGCACTTGCGGCGGCAACTCGAAGTCAATCTGATCGCCCCCATGTTGCTCACCAAGCATGCTCTGCCGCATATGCGGGCTCAAGGGAAGGGGACGATCGTCGCGATTTCAAGTTATGGGGCCAGGCCACGCATCCCGGAGCATCCGCTTACCATGCGAGCAAATGGGGGATCGAAGGCTATTTTGAATCGCTTTCTAAGGATATCGGCTCCTTTGGGCTTCGGGTGTTGATCGTAGAGCCTGGTGCGGCGCGCACATCCTTCCGCGGCGCTGCAGCCGAGCATCTGTCGGACACGCCTCCGGGATATGATCAAACTCCCATCGCCTCTCTCGGATCGGTCCTGCGAGATCCTGCTCGCAACCCCATCGGCGACCCGACAAAGATTGCAGCCGCGATTATCGAAGCAACCGACAATTCCACGGAGGCTCTACGGCTGGTTTTGGGTAGCGATGCTTACACCAATATCACGACTGCCCTGTCCCAGAGGCTGAACCAAGTCGAGAACCAACGACTCTCGGCCTCGTGGACAGATTTCACGTAATCCCCATCGGATATGCGAGCTTACTCCCTACTGATGGCGCCACTGCATACGTCTGCCGTGGCGCCATCTCTGGTTCTACGTCGTTCCCGTCAGGATTGTCTGCGTCTCCAGATTTCGTCCAGAGTCACGGCGACGAGTTCCATCACGGCGGCCGCAGCACCGATCATCCAGACATCGCCAATCGCGATGATCCCGGCGCCGATAGCGCTGCCGATGGAAAAGCCGAGATACATAGTGGAAGAGTTGAGCGAGAGGGCGACGGAAGCGTGAGCGTGCCCGCCTGCAACGATCAGACGCGCCATCTGCGCGGGAAAGAAGGACCAGACACTGAAACCCCATCCGGCGACGGCGAGAAGTACCAGAAGAACCGCAGCCAAACCCGGCACCCTCGTTGCAACTGCGAGGATGGCGAAGGAGAGGGCGAGCGCGACGAGGGAGAGATTCGCGACCTTGAGCGATCCAAACCGATCGTTGAGTGCACCGCCGGTGAAGACGCCCAGTGCCGCGAATACGCCCCAGAGCGTGACGGTTGCCGCAATACCTCTGTCGGCGAAGCCGAGCGTCTTGGAGAGATAGGGTGCGATGTAAGGGTAGGCCGTATAGGCACCCATCGACCAGAACAGCGTCACCGACAGGAGTTTCAATACGGGCGCTTGGCGGATGACGCTGATCCGTTCACTCAGGCTCGCGATCGCCATATGGGCTCCCGCATTACGTCCGACTCCTGTCAGGATGCCGATGATCGCGATAGCTCCCATGCCGGCGACCATGAAAAAGGTCGAGCGCCAGCCAAATGTATGGCCGATGATCGAACCAAGGGGCAGGCCGAGCGCGATCGCGATCGTCATTCCACCGCTGACGATCGCAAGCGCGCGTCCCCGTTTTTCTGAGGGTACGATCATCCCGGCAAGCGCATTGGCGTTCGGCGCATAGAGACCGGCGGCGACCGCCATCAGGATGCGGGCAAATATCAGCGTGCCAAAGCCGGGCGCGAAGGCCGCGATCAGATTGCCGGCGGTGAATAGCGTCATGGCAAGCAGCAGTGTGTCCCGCCGACGCAAACTGCCGGTCGCGACCGTTGCGACCGGTGAGCTGAGGGACAGTACCAGGGTAAAGACCACAACCAGCATGGCGGTTGCCGACAGGCTCATGCCGAGATCGGCTGAGATGGTCGGCAACAGTGGGGCGATCATGAAACCCTCGGTGCCAATCGCGAAGGTGCCAAGTGCCAGGAACCAAGCCGGCAACATCGATGGCTCGGATGGGTGCAGATCATCACTGTTCACGGGGGTGGCGGATTTCAGGTCATGTTTCTGTAGCATCGTAACCTCCAGCCAAATGGCCCGGCTGCCTTCTCGGCAACCGGGCCCCGGCCTGCCGTGTCAGACGGGGATCGGGTTTGAGATCAGCGATTCGTTGAAGGCGTTGAACAGCGCGTGCTCTCCGCTGCCGGGATTGTCGCGGATCGCCTTGATCTCCTCGACATAGATCTCCTCGGCTTCGGTACCGAGACCCTTCATCGTCTTCTCGATGAAGATGTCGAGCGGCATTGCGCGGGGATCGCCGCTCTTCTTGATCAGATCGGTATCGACCCATGGCGGCGCGATTTCCTGGACGCTGACATTGGTGCCACGCAGCTGGAAACGCTGCGACAGAGCGTAGGAATGCAGCGCCGCCTTGGTGGCGGAATAGACAGCGGTGGAGGCGAGCGGCAGATAGGCCAGAACCGATGTGTTATGGATGATCGTCGCCTTCGGCTGAGCCTTAAGATGATCGATCAGCGCCGAAGTCAGGCGGATCGGGCCGAGCAGGTTGGTGTCGATGATCCGCCGCGATTGCGCGTCATCGATCTTTCCGCCGGCGTCGTCGAACGGCATGATGCCGGCATTGTTGACGAGGACGTTCAGCGCCGGATAGTTGCGGATCAGCCGTCCTGCGACGCGCTCGATATCTGCTGGATCGGCGATATCGAGCTCGACGCCTTCCATACCGGGATTGGCTGCTGTCACCTCGTCGAGCAGGGCCTTGCGGCGGCCAGCAATGATGACCTTGTTACCGAGGCGCTGAAAGGACTCCGCCAATGCGCGGCCAATGCCGGACGTGCCGCCCGTGATGAAGATCGTATTGTTCTCAAGTTGCATGAAAGCTCTCCTTGGATTCTGGCTTTGGGTAGAAGCGGTGTTTCGATGGGAAGATCATGCCTCAGCGTTTGGACGGCTCAAATGACAACTAAACGTCATTTTAGGACATGCAGCTCGCATGATCGGGATGAAGAACTGCGTCAGGCGACCCGTTCGACCTTCGGGAAATCGAGGACTGTGCCGACGGTGTTGTTGACGCTGTTGGTGAGGATGTTGACCGCCACGTGAGCGATCGTCTCAAGGATTTCCGCGTCGGTCAGGCCGTAAGCTTTGGCTGCCTCAAGCGCTGGAGCCGCTCCCTGTCCATGAGTGGCGTTGATTGCCAGAGCGAGCTCCAGAATGGCCTGGGTTTTCGGATCCGACGTTCGTCCCTGCTGGGCATTGCCTCGATCCTCGGCGCTGACCCCGGCCGCGCGTGCGCCGCCAGTATGGGCGGCGAGACAATAATCACAGCCGTTTGCGGTTGCGATGGCGATAGCGATCTGCTCCTGCGCCGCAGGGGAAAGGACGCCGTCGCGCAGAAACCCCTTGGAACCGGTATAGACGTCGAGTGCGGCCGGCGCATGGGCGAGAACCCGATAGAGGTTGGGAACCTTCCCCATCGCGGCCTTTGCCGAGGCAAAGACCTCTGCCACATGCGGTGTTACTTCATTGTCTGAAAGTGCTGAAATTGCTGACATGATTGGTCTCCTTGAACCGAGGCGATAATCCCCGGGAGGAGAGCGTCAAGATTGTAACTTCGCGCTGCCGATAATTGCTGATAATCGCTTTTGGCGCGTCGAGCCCACATCGTGATCGGATCGACCAATTTGGGAACTTCAGGCGGCGAATTCTTCCGTACATCCACCTTCGATCAGCTGGAGGCTGCGACGAAGGGTTTGTGGTGGCTGCCCGAAGAAGCGCAAGAACGCACGGCGCATGCGGTCCCGGTCAGCGAAGCCGGTATCCCTTGCCACAATATCCATCGGGTGGCGACCGTCTTCCAGCATGGCTTTCGCTGCCTCCAGCCGCAGGCGTTCAACTGCCTTTGCCGGGGATTGCCCCGTCTCGTCACGAAACAGACGGCTGAATTGGCGCGGGCTGAGGCTCGCTGCTTCCGCCAGTTCCTCGACGGTCAGCGGATTGCGAAGGTTCTCCTTGGCATAAATGAGGGCACGACGCACCCGATCCGAACGGGGCTCGAGTTCCAGCAAAGCGGAAAACTGCGATTGGCCCCCCGGCCTGCGATGATAGACAACCATCTTGCGGGCGATGAGACGTGAGAGTTCAGCACCGTGATCATCCTCGATCATGGCGAGCGTCAGGTCGATGGCAGCGCTCATACCGGCAGACGTCCAGATATTGCCGTCATGGACGAAGATCCTGTCTTCATCGACTGCTATTGAAGGATAGCGCTCTCGCAACGTCCGGGCATGGGCCCAGTGTGTTGTCGCGGTGCGACCATCGAGTAAGCCGGCTTCGGCCAGAAGGAAAGCTCCGGTGCAGACACCGGCGACGCGACGCGACTGGATCGCGGCATCACGAATATAGGCAAGCAGCGTCGGGGAGGCCGGCTTGGGAAAGAGTTCTCCGACCACCATCAGCGTATCGGGATAATCGCCGAGCGGTTCGGTCTCGATACGGATGCCGAGTGACGAGCGGATCGTGCCGCCCTTTTCGGACATCACCGTCAGGCGATACATCTCCCCGCCAAGTGCTTCATTGGCGAATTCGAAAGCGGTCAGAGCGGCCATGCCCATGACCTGGAAGCCGTCTTCCATGATGAAACCAACGCGTCGCATATCGACTGCCGCCTTGAGCCGTTATTGATGGAGAAGCTAGATGAGGTCCGCTGATCTCCGCCTCGGTGAGACGGAGGGTGCTCAGGCGTGGGCCACGCCACGCTCGGTAACTTTCGCCTCCCGCGGATCGAGACCACGCGGCTTGCCGTAAAGGCTTATGTTGGCGTCGCCCCAATATTTAAGTGCAAGCAGGATCGGCTCCATGCTGCGGCCGAGTTCCGAAAGGCTATATTCGACCTTCGGCGGGACCTGCGCATAGACCTTGCGCTCGATCAGCCCATCGTCCTCAAGCTCACGCAACTGATTGGTCAACATGCGTGGCGTGACATTGGCGATATGCTTGCGGAGTTCATTGAACCTCAACGTGCCGGACAGGAGGTGGAAAAGAACCACCGACTTCCATTTTCCATCGATGAGGCCAATCGCAGCCTCGACCGAGCAGCCAGGAGAACAATCGAAACGGGAATGTCTGGCCTTTGCCATAACAGTATCCTTTTTGATACTACGTGCGTTCTTTGTGCGTATTGCGCTAATACGAATATAGATCATTTTGGATCCATATCAATCAGCAATCCCTCTTTCATCAAAGGAGCAAACCATGAAAGCAATCGGTTACAAGACAGCTGGCGCCATTGAACGGGACGATGCCTTGCAGGATATCGAACTTCCCCGTCCAGTACCGGCGGGCCGCGACATTCTCGTCGAGGTCGAGGCGATTTCGGTCAATCCGGTCGATACGAAGGTTCGCAAGGGTGCCAATCCGGAAGCGGGTCAATGGAAGGTTCTCGGCTGGGATGCCGTCGGCAAGGTGGTCGAAGCCGGGCCTGACGCGAAAGACTTCAAGGTCGGGGACGAGGTCTTTTATGCCGGCTCGCTGATCCGTCCGGGCGCCAACAGTCAGTTTCATCTCGTCGATGAGCGGATCGTTGGACGCAAGCCGGAGACGGTATCCAATGCCGAAGCTGCAGCTTTACCGCTGACGGCCATCACGGCCTGGGAGATGCTGTTTGATCGGCTGGATATTCGCAAGCCCGTGCCAGGTGCGGCAAACGCGATCGTCATTATTGGCGGTGCCGGTGGCGTCGGCTCGATTGCGATTCAGCTCGTACGGGCGCTGACAAATGTGACGGTCATTGCCACGGCATCACGCCCGGAAACACAGGAATGGGTCAAGACCCTCGGCGCTCACCATGTCATCGACCATTCCAAGCCGCTTGCCGAACAGGTTGCCGCCCTCGGTATCGGCGCGCCGGCCTTCGTTTTCTCCACGACCGAGACCCATCGTCATCTGAAGGAGATTATCGAGCTCATCGCGCCGCAGGGCCGCTTCGGTCTGATCGACGACCCGGACGGCCTTGATGTCCTTGGCTTCAAGCGCAAGGCAGCGTCGATCCACTGGGAGCTGATGTTCACGCGTTCGATCTTCGAGACCGCCGACATTGCCGAACAGGGCAAGCTGCTCAACGAGGTTTCCCGGCTGATCGACGAGGGGAAGATCCGGACAACCGTGACCGAAACGATTTCTCCCATAAACGCCGCAAATTTGAAAAAGGCGCATGCCGCGGTCGAAAGTGGAAAGACCA
The DNA here is from genome assembly GCF_002117485.1 of Rhizobium sp. NXC14. Classification (NCBI taxonomy): domain Bacteria; kingdom Pseudomonadati; phylum Pseudomonadota; class Alphaproteobacteria; order Hyphomicrobiales; family Rhizobiaceae; genus Rhizobium; species Rhizobium sp. NXC14. The sequence continues at coordinate 836,579 of NZ_CP021033.1, read as the reverse complement.
GAGGCAAGCTCGTGCTGGAAGGTTTCGGCGCCAAGTGAAGAGCCGGGGCGGAAGGTCAACAGTCTTTCCGCCCCGATATTCGGACGGTGGTGACCCTAACAGAGGACAGGACGATGAATGAGAATGCTTCGGAGGTGATTCACCTCGTTGCGAGGTTAAAGGCAAAGCCGGAGCAGCGGTCTGCGCTCTTTGATGCATTGAAGGCGATCGTGCCGGATGTGCGAAAGGAAGATGGCTGCCTGCTCTACGATCTTACCGTGGACCGCGACGACCCAAATTCAGCTGTGATGTTGGAAAGCTGGCGAGATGGCTCGGCTCTCGAGGCTCATGCGCAGGCGGCTCCATTCCAATCGCTAGCGGCCCGTCTTGATGTGCTTCTTGCGGAACCGTTGCACCTGCAACGCCTTCAGCAACTCCTCTGAAAACCAGATATTGCCGAGCTCACGACCGAGTGAGGCAGGAAGGGAAATATCATGACATCTCTCGCAAACAGCCGCATCCTTGTTGTTGGCGGCAGTTCGGGCATCGGCTTGGCGGTGGCAGAAGCAGCCATCGCCGCCGGTGCTGCCGTCACGATCGCCTCTCGGTCGCGTTCGAAGCTTGATGAAGCGTTGAAGTCCTTGGGACCGCAGGCTCGATCGGTGGTTCTCGATACAGCGGACGAAAACGCACTCGAAGCTTTTTTCAGCGCAAACGAGCCGTTCGATCATATCGTCGTGTCAGCGGCACAGACGCCCACGGGACCTGTGCGCAAGCTTGCGCTTGCCGATGCGCAACAGGCGATGGAGAGCAAGTTCTGGGGCGCCTATCGGGTGGCCCGTCTTGCCCGGTTCACGGAACGTGGCACCTTGACGCTCATCTCGGGTTTCCTGAGTGAACGACCGTCGGCCACGTCGGTGCTGCAGGGCGCCATCAATGCCGCGCTCGAGAGCCTTGCACGGGGCCTCGCACTCGAGCTTTCGCCCGTTCGGGTGAACACGGTGTCGCCCGGGCTGATCGATACGCCCCTCTGGTCGAGGATGGACCATGACGCGAAGGACGCAATGTTCGCAAAGGTGGCTGCGAACCTGCCGGCAAAGACGATCGGAAAGTCGACCGACATTGCAAATGCGGTGCTTTTCCTGATGGCAACACCGTTTGCGACTGGCTCGAATGTCCGCGTCGATGGCGGCGGCGCCATCGCGTGAGGTCTAGCTCTTACTGAAACCAAACCTTGCACGGACCCTGTCCGTGCGAACCGTCTCGAATCTTGCCCCTCTGGCTCCAGCGGCTCCCCGTTCGGCCAGGGATCGATGGGCTATGCTCTAATGGAGATCCTGATGATAAAGAAAACGCTGTTGTTGCTGGCTACCACCGGCTTGATGCTCGCATTACCCGCTACCCAGTCCTTTGCAGAAGATAAAGCGCCAAAGCTCGAAACCGTCGCGACGTTCAACGAGGCGATGCCGACCGGGGTGACCGTCGCACGTGACGGCCGCATCTTCATCAACTATCCGCGTTGGGGCGACGACGTTCCGTTCACCGTGGCGGAGTTGATCAACGGTAAGGCGGTGGCCTATCCCGACGCAGAGATCAACAAGGCGGACCCGGAAAATCCGGCCAAGAGCCTGATCAGCGTCCAGAGCGTCGTCGTTGATCCTGCCAACCGCCTGTGGATCCTCGACACCGCGGCACCCGGTTTCAAGCCGCCGATTGAAGGCGGCGCCAAGCTGGTCGCCGTCGATCTCGCGACCAATAGGGTGGTCAAGACCATCGTCTTCCCAGCCGACGTTATCCTCAAGTCGACTTATGTGAACGATATCCGTTTCGACCTGACCAAGGGTCCGGAGGGTGTCGCCTATGTGACCGACAGCTCCCTGACGGGTCCCGGCGGCATCATTGTTGTCGATCTCGCGTCCGGTAAAGCCTTCCGTCGTCTGACGGGAGATCCGAGCACATCGGCTGACAAGGATTTCATTGCTCTTATCGACGGCCAGAAGTTCATGAACCGTCCGAAAGATGGAAAGCCGTCCAAAATTCAGATCGCCAGCGATGGAATTGCGATCTCTCCTGACGGCGAAACGCTATACTATTCGGCGGTATCTGGACGCCATCTTTACGCCGTGCCGACGGCCGCACTTCTCGACCAGAACGTCAGCGAAAAGCAGCTTGCCGCCAAGGTGAAGGATCTTGGCTTGAAGGGCGCTTCCGACGGGCTAGAAACAGATGACAAGGGCCGCGTTTATGGCGGCGACTACGAGCATGACAGTATCCGGGTGCTCGACAAGGGCAAGTGGTCGACGCTCGTCCATTCCCCTGAGATCCAATGGGCGGATACTCTCTCTATCGCGGCGGATGGCTACCTCTACTTTACCGCCAACCAACTCGACAAGCAGGCTGGTTTCCACCAGGGCGTCGATATGCGCAAGAAGCCCTACAAGCTGCTCCGCATCAAGATCGACGGCGGCCCGGTTCTGTTGAACAGGTAGATTGCCTGATTGGCTTTTGCATGCGACCAGCGGCGATGATGGCCTCCATCGCCGCTGATTTCATTGGGCAACGTCCCTTATGCGGCGGGAATGCCGGTAGCGCCGTGGGCGGACGTCGTAGCCTGGGGCAATATCATCTCGAACATGGCGCCGCCGTCGGGGTGGTTCCGTGCGGTGAGCGAGCCGCCGTGTGCGTCGACGATCGTCTTGCAGATCGAGAGGCCGACGCCCATTCCTTCGGATTTGGTTGTGAAGAACGGGTCGAATAGCTTTGCAAGGTTGTCTGATCGAATTCCGGTCCCGTTGTCGCGGACGGTCAGCCTTATGGTATCGCCTGAACCCTGGTCGGTGAGGAGATTGAGCTCCCGCTTCTCCAGCGAGGTCTCGCCCATAGCGTGGATGGCGTTCGTAATGAGGTTCGCGATCACCTGCTGCATTTCCACCCGGTTGGCAAGAATCACGTGGTCGAGATCTGCAAAGATCGATTTGACGCGCGTCGCGGAGGAGACGACCTCTCGCTCCAGCAGTCCGATGACCTCCAGGACGAGCTCTTTGAGATCGACAAGTTCAGGTCTCGGCTGATTTCCTTTGATCTGTTCGCGGGTGCGCTGAATGATCTGGCTGGCACGCATACTGTGCTGCACGACTTTTTCGGCGGCGTTATGCGCTGCCTGTATGTCCGGCGTTTCAGATTTCAGCCAGCGGATACAAGCCTGCGCGAACATAACCGCAGCACCGATCGGTTGATTGACCTCGTGAGCGATGGTGGCGGAGACCGCCCCCACGGTTGCCACTCGACCAGCACGGGCAAGCTGCACTTGCGCCGCAAGGAGCGCCTCTTTCGCTTGCTCACGCTGTGTCACGTTGATCATTGCGCAAGCAACACGATCGAGTGCCTCGCGGTCCGGTGTCAGTGCTGCGATGAACAAAACTGTAACCGGTTTACCGTCAAGGGTCAGCAGATGTAGTTCCTTCTCGTATCGCTCAGCGCCGTCTTCCATCGCCAGGATAAGCGAAAGAAACGTGTCCGCATTGCTTGGTAGAAACCGGCGCACAGGGCCTAAGAGCTCTTCCGGAGAGCGACAGGCAAATAGTTTCACCGTGGCGTCGTTGACGTCAACAAAGTGTATGAGATCCGCGCACTCGTCGGCGAGACCGGGATGACGCTCGAAAAAGCCTCGAATGCTGCCTCCATTGGCCGCACCTATCTCGTCGAGTCTCTCGCGCAGCCTTGAAAGGTCGAGTTCGCAAAGGGAAACGTGATTCTGCTCGAAAATGGCGCGGTACCGTTTTTCACTCTGCGTGAGGGCATGCATGGTTCGGGCGCGGGCGCTCGCATCAAAGGCGACAAGGCTTAGTCCGCCGGTGATCGCCAGATAAAAGCCTACGGCGAGGAGACCGCTGGTGGAGGCGAGCGTCTGGGCGATGACGGGAGAGAAGGCGCCACCGACAATGCCGCCAATGTTGAAGGCAAGAGACGTCCCGGAATAGCGGACACGGGCGGGAAACAAGCTCGGTAGCCAGGCGCCGAGCGGTCCGTTGACGAAGCCCATGGCACAGAGAGAAAGAGCCAGATAGAGGAAGATAGTCGAGAGTGAGCCACTGCTCATCATCGGGGATATGGCGATCCCTGACAGGATCGTCCCGACGCATCCCCAGATCAGCACCCGTTCGTGGCTCAGGCGATCGGCAAGCCAGCTGGCAACGATAATCGAGCCGGCCATGAACAGGATCGCAATCAGCTGCACTCCGAGAAATTCAGCCCTTGTATAGCCGAGGCTTGTCGTGCCGTAGCCGAGCGCAAACGCGGTCACAACGTAGTAAAGAGAGAAGCATGCAACGACGCCGAAGGCACCGATGACAAGCTGAGAGGAATGGTCGCGCACGACCTCGAAAAATGGAACGCGTGCGGGCTTCGTCTCAGCTACCGCCTCAGTGAATTCTGGGGTTTCGACCAGGTTGAAGCGCAACCAGAGGCCAAAGCCGACCAGTGGAAGGCTGACCAGAAAGGGAATGCGCCATCCCCAACTGGCGAACTCGGCCGGGGTCAGCGAGACCGTCAGGAACAGGAATAGCCCATTGGCCAGGAGGAAGCCGATCGGTGCGCCGAGCGGCGCGAACATTGCAAAGCGCGCTCGCCATCCAGGAGGAGCATTTTCCAGCGCCAGCAGGACGGCGCCTGTCCACTCCCCGCCCAGCGCCAGGCCTTGGCCAAAACGCAACAGGCATAGAAGCGCCGGAGCCAGCCAACCGGCGACCGCGTAGCTTGGAAGAAGGCCAATCGCAGCGGTGGAGAGGCCCATCAGTAATAGCGACGCCACGAGTGTGGCCTTGCGACCCACCCGATCTCCAAAATGCCCGAAGACAATGCCTCCGATCGGTCGTGCGATGAAGGCGATGCCGAAGCTTGCATAGGCTCCGATAAGCTCCAGCGACGAAACGGAAGCCGGGAAGAAGAGTGGCCCGAATATCAAGCTCGCAGCAGTGGCATATATGTAAAAATCGTAAAACTCGACCGACGTCCCTATGAGGCTCGACACGAGAATTCGAGAGGTTATCGCGGCCGGTCTGGTGGTTCCTCCACCTGTCGAACGGAAGTTCGAGGTCTCGGTCGGCAAGGCATTGGCCATGAAATGTTTCGCTAAAGGAATTAATCGGATCTGACTGGTATTCTGTTAGCACTTCATGGGTCCGTGCGCACCCGTACCCGAGCAAATCACGCAAGGAGTAGCTTCGGTGTCTATGGCGTGTGAGGCTGAAGCCCTGTAGGAAGACTTTGCGACGACGTTTCACATACTCGCATCCCGACTTTGCCTGGAGAGAACCCATGACCGACGCCACACCCCTTGTTACCATCGTCGATGACGACGAAGGGATGCGGGAAAGCGTCGGCGAAATCCTCCGGTCCGTCGGGATCGAGTCGGTCGGATTTGGCTCCACCGCGGAACTCTTGGCGGCAACTCTACCCGATCGACTGGGATGCTTGATCCTCGACGTGCGGCTGCCCGGTCTCAGCGGCTTGGAGCTACAAGCCAAACTCGCGTCAACAGGCAATCGAAAGCCGATCATTTTTATGAGCGGCTATGGGGACGTCCCGATGACGGTCCGAGCGATGAAGGCGGGGGCGCTTGACTTTCTGCAGAAGCCATTCCGGGATCAGGACATCATAGATGCTGTGACTGCCGCGATCGAGAAAGACCGAGAGCAACATTCGCAATGGTCTGCAACGATGGAAATCAGCAAGCTTGCAGCCGCTCTGACGCCGCGCGAGACGCAGGTCATGGATGCCGTTGTCCGGGGTCTGTTGAACAAGCAGATCGCCCATGAGCTGCAGTTGAGCGAGATCACCGTCAAGATCCACCGCGGCAATGTCATGCGCAAGATGAAGTCGGCTTCGGTCGCCGACCTGGTTCGTAAAGCGGAGCTGCTTAAAACCGGCTGACGCAACCATAACTCGCCGAATGCATTCGTAAGATCAGCCTGCCGCATCGGTCGGTTTATGATCGGTTCGGCATATGGCCATACGATTGTATAATTATCGGGAAGCCAGCGACAGGCTATTTTACCGATATGACTGAACGTGTTGCGGAAAGGACGTCGCCGGTGTTCCTCGGCAAGAAAACCATTGCTATCGTTGATGACGACGAGGCGCTGCTTGAGGGCACATCCGGGTTCCTTGAGGCGATGGGCTATGATGTCCTTGCGTTCGGATCCGGAGAAGCATTTTTGGAATCTCCCCATAAGGATCGTGTCGATGTCCTCTTAACCGACATCAATATGCCTGGCATGAGTGGGCTTGATCTGCAAAATGTTGTTCGCGCCCAGCGTCCCGGTATTCCGGTCGTCATGATGACAGCGTTGCGAGACGACATGTTGCGTCAACGCGCGATAACGGGCGGAGCTCGGGAGCTGCTGCAGAAGCCAATCCTCGCCGATGATCTCATTCGCTGCCTGGAAGATGTGTGAGGGCAGGCGCCCCCCTATTCAGACGCTCAAATCTTGCATGAGCGTCCGCAGACGATGCCGGCCGATAACAGAAAACCTGTAAGCGCCGGCAGGGGGCGGTTACAGGTTCCCTCATTCACAAATGATGCGGAGCGTCACCGCCCGAATGCCGGCGGTGACGAGCGTCGAGATGTTTCAATGGAGGGTGCGTTTCGCTTCTGTCCGCTGGGGCTTTCGCCAGGCGTTCGGCGTCGTTCCGAAAGTACGGCGAAAAACCTTGCAGAGATGTGCTTGGTCGGACATTCCGCAGTCCAGCGCAATTTCGCTCAGGGAAGCGTCTGTCTTCGCCATCAGTTGCTTGGCGAAAGCCATCCGGCGGCCGAGAACATAGTCGTAAGGTGACTGGCCAACCGTTGCCCGAAAGGCCCGAGAAAAGTGACTGCTGCTCAAGCGGGCAAGATCTGCGAGTTCCTCGATCCTGATCGTTTCAGAAAGATGATCTTCGATGAACTTCAACACCTTCTTGTATTGCCACGGGGCAAGCCCACCACGAACAACTTCGGTGCTCGCATCCGGGAAGAAGGCGGGCATCTTGGCGATGTCCGCGTCCATAGCAGATGGGTGAGCTCCGGTGGCGATGCGGGAGCGTACGGCATCAGCATTGTTTGTCCAAGATATGTTTGCAGCAGCGGTCATCTCGTTAACTCCTTGGTTAAACTCAATGATCTCACTTTGCCGAATGCACCTTGATTTGGCGATTGAACTCAGGTTTTCGCCACCCCAAACCTTTGGATGGGGTGCCGCTGCCAAGGATGTTAGTCACCATTTTCGATGGGTTGGATCGGGCCATGCCACCTGATGGTGGCCGACTTTGCGTGGTTTTCGCGCGGACCTCTCGGAGCTCAAAAGCGTCCTCGTTAAACGCCATCGTGACCCGTAAGCCATTCCTGCACTCGTAGTTTAGGTGCGAGACCATGGGCAGGGCGCAGGCGCAGAGCCAGCCTGCTTCGACGCTGGTCGCCAAGGGGTGAGGTTTGCCAAATCCACTATTTAGAAGCCTGAGCTGACGGCAGCGGAGACCGATCACAAGGTCTTCGCGACAATGACGGGAGGGCTGTTCTGGTGTCCCACGCTATATAAAGCGCCGGTCTTGAAGCGATGGGGCGTAGGCACAAAAAAGGGCGGGGATTTTTTTCCCCGCCCTCGTTGTGTCTTCCGGTTGTTCCCTCAGGCTGCGATGTCATCTGCCTTCCGCAGCAATTCATAGTTGGCTGCGGCAGTCACATCGGCGTTCGGATTGTCTATGGCGTCATGATAGCGACCAATGATCTTTCCGCCCCGAACGAGTGCGGGGCTGTCATGGCTGATCAGGAGGAAGCGGGTCCCGGAAAGGGCTCGCTTGATCGCTTTCTTTTCATCGAGTGTCGACATGGCGCGATTGGCGGTGATTGTCGGCTCGTGCGCTGCCTGATCGAGTATCGGGTCGATCAACTGGTCCGCAACGTGGTAGGCGACGTCACCGGCAATGTTGACCAGGCCCTCGTCCGTTTCAACGAGCACCGATATGGAGCCGGGTGTATGGCCGCCCGTCAGTCGCACCGCGACGCCTGGGATGATTTCCTCCTCGAAGGTTCCGTCGACGTCGAAAAGGCGCAGAGCGCCGCGAGTATGCAGACGGTCGATAAGATGTTTTGTTTCGACGGCCGTGTACATGACCGGACCCATGAGGCCGGAGGCTGCAAATTCCAGCTCGCGGCGTGACATGGCGATCGTCGTAGACATCGGGAAGAGGAAGTCCTGGCCGGAGTGATCGATATGGGCGTGGGTATGAATGACATGCCTGATGTCGTTCATTCTGAGGCCATGGCGTGCCAGGTGGCTTGCTATCGACATTTCTGCCGTCTGTTCCGCGCCGATACCCAAGATTTCATACTGCTCGGCATTTCGCGATCCGGTGTCGACGAGAAGGGGTTCTTCGCCGCCGAGGATAAGGAACCCGAGCGTGGGTATCGTGGTTCGGATGCCCGGATTGCGAAACAGAACAAGGCCGCTCGAATCCAATGTCATATTACCGAAGTTGATAGGATAGACTTTGAGGCTCATAGGTATCTCCTGGGTTGGTGGGCAGGCTGGCGTGACGGGAGGTCGCGCCGGGGAAACGTGATCAGGCCTTGGTGGCGCAAGTCTCAGAGGGCGGCGACAAGGGTTCCCGCCGGGCGTAGGCGACCAACAGGATAAGGGTTGCCAAACAAAGAGCTGACATCACCAAGACCTCCGCAAAGGCCGCATGGGCTAGATCGCTCAGCGTAGCGATCTTACCGAGGATCACCGCCAATATGCCGGTGAACAGGTAGGCGAAAAGAAACACGCCGGAAAGCACTCCGCCCCGGACGTCCTTCGGCGTTACGCCGGTGATGATGGCGAGACCGCCGTACACCATGAGCGCGTAACCGGTACCCGAGGCAGCCGCCATCGCGATGAACAGTGCGAGGCTACGAAAGATCGCGGCCCCCGCAAGCAGGACCATGGCGCCAATAGAAATCACTGTGCCCAATATGGCGGCTTTGGAGGGATCGGCCCTGCGCGACAACAAGCCGGTGATGCCGAGTGAGATACCGAACAGCGAAAGAGCGACACTGTTGACGAACACGTTGGAAGATTGAACCAGCTCACGTGCGAATTGCGAGCCGAGGGAGCCTACCGTCACGCCATGCGTGTAAGCGGTCATGACCGTGATCGCGGAAACGATAAAAGGTCTACGCAGCGATCGTTCGACCCTGGGCAGACGTAGTTTCCACTGGCCTGACATGGCGTTCGTGTCCCTCGGCAGGAAATAGGTCAATCCACCCAAGATGACGAGGAGAAACAGTAAGACCAGAAAGCTCAGGTGGGTTGGAAACGGCGCATACTGGATCAGCAAACCACCAACGAGCAGTGACGCCGCGAAGCCGACTGCTTGACCGGATATAGTCATCGAACTTGCTCGTTCGGTTGCGTCCTTGCCGGCGTAGTCCACCAACGCAGCGGTAGATGGACCAGCGGACAATCCGACTCCAAGCCCCATGAAGACGCGACCGACAAACAGCATCCATACATCGCGTGCGATGGCGAAAAGGAACACGCCTGCGATCGACGCCATAAGCCCGTAGAGCATGGTCATCCGTGGACCGATATGATCGGAGAGATCGCCGAAGGTGATCAGCGTGGCGACCACCACGATTGGGTAGATCGCGAAGATGGTTGTCGTGATCGTTGGCGTAAGATGCCATTGTGCAGAGTACAGCGGATAGGCCATCGCCGGAGCGGCACTGGTCCATAATGTATGGGCAACGATACCTGCCGCCACCCAGAAGCTTGCTTTCTGCGAGAGTTCTGTGGCCATGCCAAATCTCCTTGGGCTTAAAGCAGTACACGTCCAACCGGGAGGACATTGACGACGGCAACCATCTCGCTTGCCGGGCGGCTGAACGATCCGCGTACGTCCAGGAAGTAGGAACTCCGCTCGGCGATTTATTGGATGATTATGCTACGTGAGGGACTGTCTCGGCGCTTTGCCAGGAATGAACGTATCGTCAAATATCGAGAACGGCGTCTGCTTCAGATTTGCGGTGGCACTGCAAACCACTCTGAAGGAGATTTATCATGAGCACTGAAAAAACCACGGCCGTCATCACAGGTGCATCTTCTGGCATCGGCGCGACCTACGCCGATCGGCTGGCGGGTCGCGGCTACGACGTCATTCTGGTCGCGCGCAACAAGGAAAAGCTTGACGCCGTCGCCGAGCGCATCCGCAAAACCCACGACGTAGCGGTAACGGTTTTGACGGCCGATCTCACCAAGGATGCTGATCTCACCGCGCTCGAGGCGCGTCTCTCCGGTGAGGACAGAATTTCTGTTCTTGTCAACAATGCCGGTTTCGGTGGTGCCGGTACGCTTCTGGAAAGCGACATCGACAAAATGGCCGAAATGATTGCCACCAACGTCGCGGCCCCGACGCGGCTGACCTACGCGGTTGTGCCTGGCATGGTGAAGCGAGGCGGCGGCACTATCATCAATATCGCCTCCATCGTGGCGATCGCTCCGGAGCTGCTCAACGGGGTTTATGGGGGCACCAAGGCATATATGCTCGCCTTCACGCAGTCGCTGCAGCATGAACTTTCGGCCAAGGGGATCATTGCCCAGGCCGTTCTACCCGGCGCGACTTCGACAGAGTTTTGGGATGTTGCGGGCGTTGGTGTCAGCAACCTTCCGAGTGAATGGCTCATGAGCACTGCGGATCTGGTCGATTCCGCCCTTCTCGGCCTCGATCGCCAGGAAAAGGTTACCATTCCGTCACTGCAGAATGGTGCGGAATGGGACGCGTATGAGGCTGCCCGTCAGGTCATGCTGCCACACCTTTCGAACGTTCGTCCGGCTCCGCGCTATGCTGCCGCGTCCGAACCCGCTGCGTGAGGAGTTCGCCATGACCACGAAGGAAAGCGCCCGCTCCGCCCGTTTCGATCTTGCATCCATCGTCGCAACATTCCCGCAGACTGCGGACACGCTTCTGGTAGACGAATATCTCCGCGACACTGCCGCTGCGAGCTCACGCGTGTTCCGTGTATACAAAGGAACGCCGCCGCATTTCCATCGCGGCTGTGACGAGTACCTTTACGTGCTCTCCGGACGGGGGACCTTCTGGATGGAAAATCCATCCACCGAGGCGGAATTTAAGCCGGGACAGTTGCTCTTCTTCGAAAAAGGCACCGTCCATGCATTACCCCAAATCGTGGAGGAGCCCGTCGTCTTCCTGTCTGTCGACACACCGCGCCGGGACCCAAAGGATATTGTCTTCGTCAACAGCGACGACGGCACGCCGGAAACCTTCATCACACAACGGAAGCGGGAGCAGACGGCAGACAGCGCGGGTTGAAACACCGCCAGATGCGCTTGCTTCTCGGCCATAGCTGCCGGGGCAATTGCATATACGATAAACGGAGTCGACCGGCCCGGATTTCAGGGCCGGTTTTATTATTTGCTCTTGCGCTGCAGCCGAAACGAACTGCCACCTGGCGGACCACAGGAGAAGGCGAACGTCAGCCGCTCCGCGGAAAATGTACAGTTGGCAGCAACACCTTGCCATTGTCTCTGCCGGCAGCGCGTTTCTCTCAGTCATGTTGGCCCGCCTTCTGCGGGCTCAAGGGCCGATGCTCCCGACGACTTTTATTGACGGGCTTCCTGCGAAGAGCCGCTTTCGGCGCTATGACTGTGGGAACAGCTTGCCGCGGACAAGCGCGATAAGACTCAGCAGCACCAGAAGCGCAATCGCCGCATTGACGAGAACGAAGACAGGCAATGTTAGACTTGCTGCAATTCCTGTCTCTCCACGGTCAGCCATGCGGATCGTCGCCGTCGCCAATGCTGTCAGCCCGAAAGAATAGGCCCAATAGGCGGCCGTGAAGGGTTGCTTGGCTACCCAGGGCAAGGTGCGGATCATCAGCAGCAATTGCAACAGGGCGTAACCAAGCATAGCGTGTGCCAGCATGTCCGGGAGGCCAGAGGTGGCGTTCAGATAGGCGACCGTGCCAACAGCGGGCGGTGCCAATTGGATCCCAATCGTTGGCCGCAAGGGCTCCATAAGGGTTGGTGCAGTCAGCAACCGGTTTAGCAGAACCGATTCGATCGCAAGCCAGGAGAAGAAGCCAGCGCCGAAGGCAAGCTGGGCGATATCAGGATAGCCAAGTGGCGCCGAAACGATCGCAACAACATACGAACCGGCAACCGTGGGAAGGTAAAGGACTGCCGTCGTTGTTGTCGGTTCACGCCCGCCTGACCAAAGGCCGCCGGTGCGCCAGACAGCGAAGGACATCGTCCACACAGCGCCGAGCCAGAAGAGCCCTTGAGCCGCCGCAGTTGAGAAGGGCAGGCAGAGCCCGCCGACCAGCATGGTGGAGACGCCGATGAGACCGACGAAACAGCACTGGACGGGATGCTTGATTTCCTGCAGCGCCTTCTCACGCAGGTACATCCATTTGCGGATATAGCCGATCAATAACAATGCCCATGTCGCGGTCGCGAATGAGGCGATGCCATGGCCCACAATCGGCGCGACGTGCCATAGGTGCTCCGCCGAGCGCCACGCATTTGCCAGGCCGGCCAGCCCAAGAACAATGCCGAACGCAGCTGCGGGTATGGCAGGAATGGACCATGGCGGTTGCAACTTGGGTGTTGTCGTATCGAGAGACGGAATGACGTTCATCGCTGATCTCCAGTGTTAATCCGCTTGCTATCGATGCTGTTCGCGACACGATCGGATGATCGCGTCCCGTTTCAGGGGCTGCGCCAACCATGCATCCAACAACTGCCCATTCGCTTGCCGCCTTTCTTTGCCAAGGAAGACGGTACCATTCAGCACGAGAGGGGCTCTGTCGACCATCGACACGCGGCATTCGAGGCCGCCACCCGTTCGTGAGGACCCTTGATTGTTCATATGGCCTGGCGTGCTCAGGCGGTGCTTTTCACGACGGTCGTCGGCGCTTTCAAGAAGGCGTCGAGATTGACTTCGTCCCAGGTGAGGCCGGAGGCGGTAAGCGCTGTCGAATATTTGTATTGCGGTTGGGAGGCCGCCGGTCTTCCAACGACGTTCTGCAGGCCAGGCCCCACCTTGTTCTGATCGGTGATCGCGTGGCAGGCGCTGCAACGCGCGAAGAGCTTCTTGCCGTTTTCGGCATCGCCGTCGGCGAGTGCCGACGCGCTGGAGAGTGACAGAAAAAGCGCCGTGGCAGCGGCATTGGGTATGATCTTTCGCATGGCAAACCTCATGGATTGGAGCCGGCCGACCGGGTCCGCAACGCCGGCATCATGAAGACATGGAGAGGGACAGGCGGGTGGGGCGACCGCCTGTCCCGCAGATCAGGACTTGATGAAGGATAGAATGTCAGCGTTCAGGACATCAGCATTGGTTGTCAGCATGCCGTGCGGATAACCTTTATAGACCTTCAGCGTGCCCTTCTTGAGCAGCTTGACGGAAAGCTCGGCCGAGGCTGCGATCGGCACCACCTGGTCGTCGTCGCCATGCATGACGAGGGTCGCCACGTCGATCTTCTTCAGGTCTTCGGTCTGGTCCGTTTCGGAAAACGCCTTGATGCCGTCGTAATGGGCCTTGGCGCTGCCGATCATGCCCTGACGCCACCAGTTCTGGATCGATCCCTGAGACACCTTCGCATTGGGGCGGTTGAAGCCATAGAACGGGCCCGAGGCCACATCCATGTAGAACTGTGCACGGTTTGCAGCCAGTGCGGAGCGAAATCCATCAAAGACTTCGATTGGTGTGCCGTTGGGGTTGGCCGCTGTTTTCAGCATCAGCGGCGGAATGGCGGCGACCATGACGAGCTTTGCTACACGACCCTTGCCGTGACGCGCCACATAGGCTGCCGCTTCACCGCCCCCCGTCGAGTGACCGATATGGATGGCATCCTTGAGGTTTAGATGTTCCGTCAGGGCAGCGACATCGGCCGCATAGTGCGCGATATCATGCCCATCGCTGACCTGCTGCGAGCGACCGTGACCGCGACGATCATGGGCGATGACTCGGTAGCCGTGCTGAACGAAGAACAGCATCTGGGCATCCCAATCGTCCGCGGAGAGCGGCCAGCCATGATGGAATACGATCGGCTGACCCTTGCCCCAATCTTTAAAGAAGAGGCTCACGCCGTCCGTGGTCTTGATGAAATTTTCGGTCATGGGATCAATTCCTTTTAGCTTCGTGTTGGAGGCAGAAAGGGCCGGTGTGGCCATTGCAAAAGACAGCGATGCGCCAGCGATCAGCGTCTGCCTGCGCGAGAGTTCGAGTTTAAAGTCGTCGCTCATTGTGACGTTCCGTCGGCTTGAAGGAGTGTGGTTGAACCGTTCTTGTGACGGCATGCCCAAGCGATAGAGGCTTTGAAGGAAATAAGCTTGTACGTTCCGGCCTTCCGCCGAGAGGTTCCGGCAGAGTCGGCGGGTCGGGTGGACCAAGTTCTTGAACCGGATGGTACAAGGCCGCGGAACCGTCTCTGTCTACGCTTTGACGAGCCGAAGAGCTTAAAGAAGGAGAAGAAGCATGTCGGACATTTCATATCCGCCGATTGAGCCCTGGCGGACGGGTATTCGGGGCGCTGTCCACGATGCGAGCAGGGGCATCTGTTTTCCGGCTTTCTGTCTATGCGGCCGTCCTGCGAGGTCTGCGGCCTCGATTACTCCTTCGCAGATCCGGCCGACGGCCCTGCCTTTTTCGTGATCTGCTTTGCCTGCATCCCCAGCGTCTTTCTCGGGGTGTGGCTGGAGGTCAACTTCCAGGCATCGCTCTGGGTGCAGTTGTTGGTGACAGGCCCGTTCATGCTGCTGACCTGCATTCCTCCACTGCGACCTCTGAAAGGCTGGCTTGTGGCGAGCCAGTATTTCTACAAGGCGGAAGAGGGCAAGCTACGTTGACGCCCAGGTGATTTGTACAAGCGGGAAACCCGGCGAAGACATCTTCGCCGGGGTTCTTGGCCGTCTGGTCTTACTTGGCACTTGCCAGACGATCCACCGCGTCTGACGTCGTCCAGAGGTCATTGGCGAACCAGCGGAAGTTGACGAGTGCGGCCAGATAGGCATCGCCTTCCGGCAGCTTGCTGCCAGCCGTCGCGTCGCGCACGACAGCCACTTCGAAGCCCTTCTCAACAAGGTCGCGAAGGTGGGATTCAACGCAGAAGTTGGCGGCCATACCGGCCAGGATGACCTTGTCGATTTTTTTCTTGCGTAGCTGAAAGACGACGTCGTTGGTCTGCGGGCCGGCGATCTTGTGCGGTGAGCAGACGATGGTCTTTCCGTCCTGGATAAACTGCTTGTATTCCGGCATCCAGTCGGCACCGGAGCCGTCGAACCCTTCAAGTGAAAGCGGGTCGCGGCGGTCGAACATGCGCAACTTGTGCATCAGGGTTTCGCCCGTTGCGGCAAAATCCCAACGATGATCGAACGGGTAATAGTAGTGGGGGGAAATGACCACCTCGATGCCGGCAGACTTGGATGCCTGCAGCAATCTGCCGATATTCTCGACCGTATTATGCTCGGTAATGCTCTCCCCGAACGCGCCCCAGGCGGCGCCCTTCGGACTGAGGAAATCGATCTGCGGATCGGTGATCAAAAGGGCCGTGCGGCCCGGCTCGATATCCATTCCGACTTTCGGCAGAGCCGGATTTTCCGGATCGGCATAGGCTGCAGGCGAAGCAGTGGTCATATCACAATCTCCCGTCCTTGGATGATGGCGCGATGGTAGGAGGGGGTTGGAGCGCTGGATTGTATCATCCTACATTCTCAAGTTGCGTGGTTGCCCTTGGCGACCAGAACGCGGCGTTTGCGGTATGATCATCAAATCCGGGGGCTTCGCACCGCAAGGTTTCGAAAGCTCCCCATCGCGTTTCCATTTTCGCCGTTGGTTGCGAACTCCTTTATGACCTAATATTCGTCACCCTCTGAATAGACTGGTCCTCGCTTGGACGTGTCTGCTCTTCAGTGATGGATCAATAGGAGCAAGTGGGTGGCAATCGGTGATGTCCTTGAATTCGGCGGTTTTCGCCTGTCACTAGGCGAACGGCAGCTGAGTCATGATGGACAAACTATCCGCCTGGGCAGCCGCGTTCCTGATATTCTTCATTGTCTCGTCCGAAGGGCAGGCAGCGTCGTCAGCGCGGCGGAGTAGGACCTGGACGTGGAAAAGAATCTCTCTTCGAGAAAGGGAAATCGCGGTCCACACCGATCCCCATCCGTGTGGCAGATGCGCCCCAACCATTGCAAGTCGACAACTGTTAACCGCATCCCCGGCTTGCTCTATAGTCGGTTTGCAAGACTTTTGGCTCCGAAGCAGCATGCCTACTCAGGTCCCCATTTCGGCCATTCCCGAGAGCAAGTAGCTTCCCTACAGGGAAATTCAGCGCGAGCATAACGACTGAACGACGGGGTCGGCGGTTCGAGTCCTTTCAAGGCGAGGGATAGGAGACATCCGGACTAGCGGGCATGTTGCGGCTTCCAGTCGTCTCAGTTGGAGGGCGAGTTCGCGCGTCACTGACAGCGCCCAGGATGCGTTAGCGCCTGAACTTGGCCAATCCCGATGAGGTCGTCGACGAAAATGGGTTCATGGGACCTCTGGATGGCACGAAACCTTGGCAAACTTCAGGGGTAATTGGTGTGCGCCGTTCGGTTCCTCGATCGAGTTAGGCGAATCGTCTGCGACGAGACTGATAGGCTGCACCCGGCCGTGCGGGAGGCCGACCCAAGATTAGAACTCCTGCGCTTGCTCCATCGAACGGTGAAGTTCGACACCGGCGATATAGAAGCAATGCGCTTCAACACGGCCATCGTCCGATTGATGAAATTGTCCAATGCTATGGTGGCGACCGTGCTGCCGCGCGATGACGTGGAGACGTTGGTTTTGCTGTTGTCGCCTTCGCTCCTTCTATCGCAGAGGAGCTGTGGTGCAAGCTTGGTCATAAGGGGACGCTGGCGTTCGTTCCATGCCAAATTTCGATGCCGACTTGGCACAGGAGGCGATGTGCGAGTACGTCGTTCGGAATTAACGGCAAGCTTCGGCGGCATCACGGCGGCAGCCGATCTTGGGGAGGGTTTGCTTGGAGCCGCTCGATCGGAGCCTGAGGTGGCGACGTTGCTTGCCGGCAGGACCGTTGTGAAGAAAATAGTTGTCCCTGGTCGATTGGTTAATCTCGTCGCAAATTAGTGCCAATGATCCATGAGGAGGGTGATGAATTGGATTGAGATGCTAACCTGCGCGCATGACGAACAAACCTATTGACCAAGCTATCGCTCCCAGTTCGCGGGAGTCTCAAGTGAAAATCGGCATAACCACATTCGGTCGTTAGACCGTGAATGATGACCAAGCTAGCGAATGAACGGAAAGGGAAGCTCAGCAGCCCGCGCCGCAACATTTTCCTTTTATAGTTGCAAGTTGTATCATATTGGACAAGCTGTAATCGTTGATTCTTTAGCCTCATCAACTGCGCTGGCTTAAAGTTCAACCGGAAGCTTATGTGTTCGCGCTTGGCGCTGGGGGAAAACTTGGAGACGATCGCGGGGGAACGGCGGCCGGAAGACGGCGTCGGGAAGGAAGCATCTTTTCGTGACATCGGGTTGGAATGCTTATCTGCCATCGGCACCCACTACCGCACTGCAATCGATCTCGAGCATTTACGCCACGAGCTCGATCTCGGAAGCACTCCTGCCGGAACGACGGACCTTGTTAGGGCGGCAAGGCTTGCAGGCTTGCGCGCGCGCCTGTTCGAGACGAGCGACCACTCCAAGCTCTTTGCCGCGCCTCGTCCACTGATCGCGGACACGAAAGGCGGCTTCTGCATTGTTCTCTCCGTAGAGGACGGCGCAGTGAGGATTCTGAATCCTCGCCTCCAGAAGCTGCAGATCGTGCCAGTCGACGAATTCCTGGCGGAATGGACCGGTGCCTTCATCCTGGTGAGCCGCCGAAGTCAAGGCGTTGCCGAACGGTTCGGCCTGAGCTGGTTTTTGAACGCAATGAAGAAGTTCAAGCGAGAGCTGGCTCTCGTCTTGATCGCATCCGTGTTCGTTCAAATTCTGGCGCTGGCGACGCCGCTGCTTTTCCAGATCGTCGTCGACAAGGTGCTTGTCCATAACAGCATGTCGACTCTCATTGCCGTCGTCGTCGGCATGGTTGCGGTCAATTCGTTTCAGGCCTTGATCGAATTCCTGCGCACCTACCTTCTGTCGCATACGGCGAGCCGCATCGATGTGGAACTGGGCGCAGGAGTGTTCAATCACCTGCTAAAGCTGCCGGTATCCTATTTCGAAACCCGAGCTGCGGGGCAGACGGTCGCCCGCGTCCGGGAACTCGATCAGATTCGCCAGTTCTTGACCGGACAGGCGTTGACGGCGGGGCTGGATTTCCTCTTTGCTTCGATCCTGGTGGCGATCCTGTATGCGTACTCGACCGTGCTTGCACTCGTTGTGACACTTTCAATTCCCATCTATGTTGCGATCGCTGCGGTCCTGCAGCCAATTTTGATGCGCAGGACAGAAGAGCGTTTCAACAAGGGTGCTTACAGTCAGCAGCTTCTCGTCGAGTCCGTACTTGGCATCCAGACGGTAAAGACATCCGCCGCCGAGCCCCAGGTGCGGGCAGACTGGGAGGAGCGACTTGCAGACTTCATCCACACGTCGTTCGGCGGGATAAAGATCGCTGCCATCGGACAGAACCTCATTCAGTGGGTCGTTCGCAGCGTTCAGGTCGTGGTTCTGTTTCTCGGAGCCTACCAGGTGATGCACGGGCAGCTCACGGTCGGGGCTTTGATTGCGTTCAACATGATCATGGGCCAGATAACGACCCCGGTACTGCGCCTTTCCCAACTCTGGCAGGATTTCCAACAGGTGCGGGTGTCCGCCGAGCGATTGAGCGATATCTTGAACCATCCTCAGGAACCGAAGAACAGCTCCTTGGGCGCCTTGCCGGCGGCGGTTGGTTCGATCCAGTTCTCAGATGTCACTTTCCGCTATAGACCCGACCGCGCGCCTGTGTTGGAGGCGCTCCAGTTCAGCGTACCAGCGGGCCAGTCGATCGGCATTATAGGTCCCTCGGGTTCCGGCAAGTCGACGCTGTCGAAGCTTGTGCAGCGACTGTACCTGCCCGAGCGTGGTCAGGTGATGATCGACGGACTTGACATATCCCAGGTGGATCCGACCTGGTTGCGACGTCAGGTGGGCGTCGTGCTCCAGGAAAACTTTCTCTTCAATCGATCCATTCACGACAATATTGCTTTGTCGAACCCGGCGATGTCACGCGCGCAGGTGATTCACGCCGCTCGGCTAGCCGGCGCGCACGAGTTCATCGGACAGATGCCGCAAGGCTACGATACGCAGATCGAGGAGCGGGGAGCAAACCTGTCAGGGGGGCAGCGACAGCGTATCGCTATTGCCCGCGCGCTGGCCACAAACCCGAAGATCCTGATTTTTGACGAGGCGACAAGCGCCCTCGACTACGAGAGCGAAGAAGCGATCCAGAACAATATGCGAGAGATTGCGAAAGGTCGCACCGTGATCGTCATCGCCCATCGCCTGGCGGCGGTAACGAAATGCGATCGGATAATTACCCTCGACCGGGGTCGGATCGTCGAAGACGGCCCGCCACGGGCGCTCGTCGAAAACCATGACGGGTTCTTTGCCCGGATGCTGAAGCATCAGAACCAGCAGGTGTTCGTATGAATGTCCGGGTTCAGAAACACTCACACGGCTCTGAACTCGCTCTCGGCGCCGTTCGGGCTGACCGGGCCTATTCGGAGTTCCTTCCGTCGGCAGTTGAGGTGGCGGTCCGACCGGTACCGAAAATAGTCCCGGTCATTCTTCTGGTTATAGTTGCGGCAATCGCTGTGGCGCTTGCGTGGAGTTGGTTCTTCTACCTCCACGTGTTCACCAACGCGGCGGGCAGGGTACGGTCGACGATGCCGTCTGCAGTTGTTCAGCCGATGGAAACCGGCCGCGTCGTTTCGATCAATGTCGAAAATGACCTGAAGGTTAAAGCCCGCGACCCTGTTCTGGTTCTCGACGATGTCGATGTGAGGGCGACGCTTAAAGCTGCAGTCGCTTCGAGACACTCCTGGCAGGCGGAAGTCGACCGACGACAGTCGGCGCTGGCAGGTATCGAAACCGGCGCTCAACGCGCTCCCCGACCTAAATTTGTGTCTGATATCCCGCCAGAGGTCGTTGCCAGGGAGCTTGCTGCCCTGGATGGCGAGTACCAGACCGTGAGCGCCAATATTGCAGCTATTCGAGCGCAACGGCGGGAGGTCGAAGCGCGCAAGAAGCGCTTCGAAAATGTTGCCGTAGCACAGAGAGAGCTTAACGACATCCTCGATCGCAAGATTGGAATTTTCGAAGCCCTTGTCTCGGGCGGCGTCGCCTCAAAGGGCGCGCTGCTCACCGCCGAAGAGGCGAAGGCACGGGCTGACGCCGAACTCGTCGAGAACCTTGCGCAACTCGCCGAGGCGGATGCGAGTATCCAGAACCTCGTGGAGACCGAGCGGCAGACGATTGCAGCCTTCGTCGCCCAGCAGTCCCAGGGCATTCAGGCCGCAGAACGCCAGATCGAGCAAATCGATCAGGAGATCGTGCGACAGCAGGCCCGTCTCGATCAACTCGTTCTACGGGCGCCGATCGACGGTACGGTCCAGCAGCTCTCTGCCACAAGTGTTGGCCAGGTTGTTGGTGCCGGGCAGACGCTGATGGTCGTCGTTCCACGGGAATCGCAATTGGTCGTCGATGCTCTCATACCGTCTGCGGACATCGGCTTCGTGCACGAAGGGAACGAGGTCACGATCAAAGCCGATGCGTTCCCGTTTACACGCTACGGTACCTTTCGTGGAACCGTTACCTCCTTGTCCGATGATGCGATGACGCCTGAGAACGCCCATGCGCTCCAGGATCCAAGCGCCGTTGGTGCGGGTAGGGCTCTGTCGGGTCCGTCGGGATCCCCGACTGTAACCGATTTGTTTTACATCGCCCGAATTTCTATCGCCGATCCGATGCTCAAAGTTGACGGTTCGGAGATGCGATTGGAACCCGGAATGACTGTGAGAGCTGAGATTCAGACCGAAAGCAGGCGCCTAATCGACTACGTGCTCTCGCCGGTGACGGAGGTTTTCGACGAGGCGGGTCATGAGCGCTAAGCTGCATGATGCAGCACCGGGATTGTAGTCGCCGTTTCCCTGCAAAAATAGTGCCGAATTGTCCGATAGACTGACAATAATATAGTTGACGATACAATCAGAGCGTGATCTTTTCAGGCCGCTCGCATCGCTGGAAGACGGATCGCCGCAGGAGAAATGAAGTTGGATACCCTCAAAATTCCGGAAACCGACGTCGAACCTGGGAAGCAGGCGGTGAATGTTTCCGGCGGCTTGCGTGTGCGCGTCCTGGAACCGCGAGATGCGGAAAATGTCAGGGCAATCCTGAGGCAGCATCACGCCATGACGGTTTTCCGCGACCAGCCTTTTTCCGACTGGAAGCTCAACGAGCACTACGATCTGATCTTCTCAAGGCCTCCGAGGATGATCGCTCCGATGGCCGAATGGGACGGGAAAGCGGTGGGTGTCGCATGGGCTATCGCTGACTCCTACATGCTCTCCGATGGGCCGTTGTTCGTGACGGTGCACGTCATCGCAGTCGATCTCGATCTAGGGCCGGTCCGGCGTGCGAAAATCTTCCTGGCGCTCGTTGGCGCCATCCGTCAGTGGGCGGCATCACTCAATGCCAGCCACTCGTTCATCCATGTCACCACCGGATCGAATATTGAAGCAACGGATAGGTTGATGAAGGCGGCGGGGGCTCGGTACGTCGGCGGCGCTTATGTCGTATAGATGCGCGTCGGCGCACAATAAAATCCTTGTCGATACGCACGTGCTTGTTGGCAAAGGAGCCTGCGGCGGCAACTGCCCGGAGAAAGGGGCTGCGAGGGATTGCATCGACACGACTACGACGTCCAGGGTGAGGACAGTGCAATTTATCGTTCAAATGGCGCCACTCGACGCAAGCGTAGTCATTTGACGGGCTAATGAACGCGGCGTGGCGCAGCAACGCTGCGTAGTGACCGTGGTGAAATTGAACTCAGTCACGGTGGCGCCCAACAGTAGGCGGTAGAAATGTATAAACCAATACTCCTGACGGAATACAAAGATGGTAGGCGTGTGTTTCAGTTTGAAAGACCCACCAGCCTACGCGACATAAGCTTGGAAACCTATTATCACGTTGAGATTATTGACGAGCACGACGATAAAATTCAAGAAGGTATTCTTTTTATCTCGAAAGAGGAAAAAGACATACTTGGCAATATAACTCCTAATACTGTTTTTTTTGTTACAGATCGGACGGGAGGCTTACCTAGTTGCGTTTACCTTGATGGGCGTTGCGTTGTGATCAAGCAACCGCTGTCCTCGGAAGAGGTGGAGGCGGAAGGAGCAATTTTCAGAGAAGCTTTGGGTATTGGGAGGGATTGAAATGCCGATAGTTACGCCATTCGACACTGGAAGAAACCTGACCACACTTGCGGACATCCTTACGTCAGATGGCGGTATGTCGCTGTCGGTGGCGGGGAAGCCTGTCTCAATAAGATATCAAGCCGGAACGGTAATCAGCAGCTGGGAACAAATCAATGAAGCCCGCGATGTCTACATAACATTGAACAATTTGAACACCTCACCGACCGCCCGGAGCATCATAAGCAAGTCGGATATTGGTGGCTACCTTGTGAACATCATGGACGCCAAGCTTGGACCGCCATCCGGTGGGAGAGCGTTTTTTGGTGTCGGCATAGTGAATATTAATTTAAGCCAGTTAAACAATAAGTACAAAACAATCGACGGCCAATACGCAAACTTCACAATCCAGCATATTGTAAACCACGAGATCATGCATCCGGCGACCGGTTTGGATGATACTTTGGAGTTTCTTCAAATCGTTAATACAATAAATATGGAAACGCAAGCTGGGCCGCCGAGAGCAGACTACTTTGATGTGAAGTGCTTTCCAGCTCACACGCGCATTCAAGTCGGTGAGAATTCATTCAAACTAATTTCTGACATCAAAGTTGGCGATTTCGTGCTTGCTTTCGATCCGTCCCTTGAAAGCGGACGAGGGCGTCTCGTTTCGCGCCGCGTCACGCGACTTTTCCGAAATGTTACGAAAGAATGGATCAGACTGAAATGGGTGGACGACGGCCAGCCTCGCGAAGTCGTCGCGACGCCGGGACATCATTTTCTCGATGAACTCGGAAACTTCCCCTCATTGGCAGATATGATCGATGCCGGGGTGGCCACCATCGTGTTGGCATCTGGGAAAACGGCACAAGTCTCCGCAGAGAGAATTGTTTACTGCGCCGAAACAGCGCATCTTTTTGAGCGAGCAGTAGCTGGCGCCATGAGCGCGGGTGCCACGGCGCTTCAGCTCACCGAGTTGGATGCTTGGCAGACATATAATTTCGAGGTTGAAGACCTTCACACCTATGTGGCCGGCGGTGTGCGGGTTCACAATATTTCCTATGCATGGGCTCACGAAGAGATCGTGGGAAAGATTGCGGAGGTGAAAGCACTTATTGCTGGCGTTCCGGAAGACTATGCCAGGAGCCTCGGACGAGCCGCAAGGGGCGTCGACGTCGTTGGAGGGGGAAAGCTTGCCGGGTTCACGACCTCAGGCCGTGCTATTTCCCTTAACAAGAACGTTTATTCGAACTTTATTAATTCGCACGGAGGTGACTCCGCAAGTGGTTCTGCCCGGGTCGAAGCGGCAGCACGCGCGGCGGTCGCGGCTGGCGCGAGCCGCATGGATGCGATGGCCGCTGCTTATGGCGAAGCAAAGAACGCAGGCTTCGACATGAGCGATCCCGGTAAAGGTACATGGATCAGCCGGGTCATCGACAATCAGCGGACAGGCTCAAGCGGCAAGGGCGGCGGCGCGGAACGGGTGACGACGAATACGTCATCGACCTCTGTCAAAGGGACCACCACAACTCCTTCAAAAACCAGCGTCAAGACGTCCTCCCCGTCAACGATAACCAGCAGAAAGTCCAGCGCTGGTTCTTCAGGGAAAGGGGGCGGCCGCGATTCATCATCGTCGAGCCATAAAACCACGAGCTCGTCCTCAAGAAACAACTCAAGCAAGAACGGCTCCAGCCGGAGTGGTCGTTCCGGAAAGCCTGTGCTGCTCGATCTCGACGGCAATGGTATTTCCATTTCCGACAGGGCCGATTCCAATCTGTTCATCGATATCGGCGGCGACGGCTACAAGCATCGGACTTCATGGGTCGGCGCCGGCGATGGCGTTCTGATCATCGACGCCGACGGCGATGGCAAGATCTCCAGCCGGAAGGAGGTCGTTCTGACCGACTGGGACCCGTCCGCAGGTTCCGACATGCAGGCCCTGCGACAGGTTTTCGACACCAACGGCAACGGGCATCTTGATGCCGGCGACGCTCAATGGACGAGCTTCAAGGTCATGGTGACGAACGCCGACGGCACGATAACCGCGAAGACCCTGGCTCAACTTGGCATCCAGTCTATCAACCTCAACGTCGACGAAACCAGGATCGATTTCGATGGAGGTTCGTCGATCGACGGCCAGACAACGTTCACAAGAACGAACGGAACGACGGGCACGGCTGCGACCGCTACGCTTACCTTCGATGATGACGGCTTTGCGGTAACCGAGACGTCGTCGACAGATGGCTCGGGTAACGTTACCGTCGTAAGCAAGGCGTTCTCCAAGGACGGCACTCTTGTTTCCGAAACGAGCCGAACGGTCAGTGCCAATGGTCTGCTGGTGACGACCCGCTTTGACAACGATGGCGACGGGGTCGTTGATCGCGTGCTGGCGGATCAGACCGTCGTAAACGGCGACGGATCGCGCACGCGCACCGAGACAAATCGGAATGGCGGCGGCATCGTGCTTGACAGCAAGACGACTACAACAAGCGCTGACGGTAAGACGATCACCATCAACCGCGATGAACTCGGCGGCGGCTTTACCACCGAGCGCGAGACGCGGTCGACCGGCGTGGATGGTTCCTTGACGATCACCGTGCAGGAACTGGCACAGAACGGTTCGACCATCAGCGAGGTTTCCACGGTGGCTAGCGCGGATCGTCTCACGCGGACTGTCAGCCAGGACGCCGATGGAAACTCTTTTTTCGAACGCGTCGCCACGCACCAGACTATTCGCAACGGCGATGGTACGCGCGTCGAGCGTGACAGCGTGTCCGGGGGCAATGGAACCCTTCTATCGAAAACTGAAGCGACGATCGCAGCCGATAACCTTTCCCGGTCGGAGACGCTTGATGCCAACGGCGACGGCGTCAACGACTTCACAACAACGGCGGCGACGTCGAAGGATGCATCTAATACATCGACGACAGTCGAGACCAAGCTTTCCCGCAACGGATGGACATTCGGCAAAACGACGACGGCCGTCTCCTCCAACGGGTTGGTCAAAACGGTCGCATCGGATCTGGATGGGGACAATCTGACGGATCGAAACTCCAGCGACGTGACGACAATCGCCGGCGATCTGAGCAAGACGCGCACAATTATGGCCAAGAGCGGTTCCGGCGCTCTCCTGTCGAAGTCAGTTGAGCAACGGGCAGCCGACGGTCTCGTCGGGTCGATCACCATCGACGGCAATGGAGACGGCGCGACCGACCAGGTGGTTTCTGTCACCAGGGATGGCAGCGGAAACGTCACTGAGACGACGACTGCGACCACTGCCGACGGCTCCCTGATTGCACGCACCGTGAAGACGACGTCTGCCTCCGGCCTGAGCACCACCACGCGGTTCGACCACTACGGAAGAAATCTCTCTGACGAGGTGGTTTCGGACACGACCGTGCGCAATGGCGACGGGTCGTCAACGCAGACGGTGGAGCGTCGGAGCAACGACGGTTCGCTCATCGAGAAGGCCGTCGAAGGCCGCAGCGCGGAGGGCCTCACCGTTACCCGCTCCAGCGACGTCACAGGCGACGGCGTCTTCGATCAGATCAATAGCTCCGTTACCACGCTCAACGTTGGCGGCAGCCAGACGATCGTTTCAGAGGTCAAGAGCGGTGATGGTTCCCTGGTCCAAAAGGAAACGACGGCGATTAGCAGTGACCGCCGCCTGGTGCAGGTGACGCGAGACAGCGACGGCGATGGACAGACCGACTTCACCGAGACGACGACCATCGCGGCGGACGGGTCGAAAACAGTTGATGCCAGTGAGCTTTCCGACACCGGTGTTCTGCTTACCAAGACGGTGGTTACGACGAGCGCCAACGGCTTGAGCAAGCAGGAGGCAAAGGACCTCGACGGAAACGGTTCGACCGATGTTACGACCACTTCGGTCATGACGCTTCAGAACGACGGTGGCAATGTCAACGTCGTATCGGCTCTGTCTGGCAACGGAACGCTTTTGCGCCGAGCTACCACAACGACGTCCGGGAACGGCTTCTCGACGACGACGCAAACGGATCTCGACGGCAACGGGACCAGCGACGCGACTGTGAGTTCAGTTGCAGTCATCAACGACAACGGATCGAAGACCGTCACCGAGACCGCCAAGCAAGGCACGACCACAACCTCGATTTCGACGACAACCACCTCTGCAAGCGGCCTTTCTGTCAACGCCACCCTCGACGCCGACGGCAATGGGACCACGGATTCCTCGACAGCGAGTTCCAAGACCTACAACGCGGACGGTTCGACCGTGGAGGTCACGGAAAAGCGTGCGGGCAATTCTGCTTTGGTGAGCAAGGTCAGCAAGAGCACCAGTGCGAACGCCATGACCATCGCGACGACCTTCGATGAGAACGGGGACGGCACGACCGATCGCCGACTTGATGAGACGATTGCTGCGAACGGCGATCAGACATCCGTGGTTACCGAGCTCGGAGCAGCCGGTGCGACGCTCAGCAAGAGCACGGTCGTCAAGGCGAGAGGCGGACTCTCTGTCACGCAGAGTGTGGACCTGAATGGGGACTCGACGGTTGACCTCTCAAGGGCTTCAGCGGTGACGATTGCCAATGATGGCACGAAGACGACCATCCGTTCCGAATATACGGGAGCTTCGACGCTCACCGAACGGACCACGACCGTCGAAGCGGCGAATGGCCTCTCCAAGACGACAACCTTTGCCGATGGCAGTCTCAATACCCTGCGCTCGTTCGAGCAGACGAGAGCGATCGCTCAGAGCGGCAATACCGTCCTGACCGAAACCTATCGAAAAGCCGATGGCTCGGTGGAAAGCAGTACCGTGACGTCCACCAATGTCGCCGACCAGACGGTGACAGTGACGAAAGACCTGAACGGTGATGGAGCGAAAGACCAGACCATCGTCACCCAGGGCGCAAACGATGGCACTCGGGTTGAAACGCGTTCCGATTACAAGAGCGATGGCGAAACCGTGCTGCGCAGCAGGACGACGATCGTCAGCGCCGATGGACTGGTGACGACAACGTCTTTCGACACCGACGGCAGCGGCACTGCGGACAAGAAGATCACAGAGACTTCCACGCTGAATGCCGATGGAAGCACGTCTCGCAGCACTGAATATCGGGCAGTGGTGAACGGCGATTGGGCCGTCAAGGGCCGCGAAGTCCTTACTGTCAGCGGAAATGGTCTCGTCGAGACAGAGCAATGGGACGACACCGGGAACGGAACCTATACCGCAGGACGCAGCAAGACGACCGTACTTAATGCCGACGGGAGCAAGAGGACGACCGAGATCCAGACGAAAGGCTCGCAGGCAATCCGTGTGACGGAAACGACTACGAGTGCGAACGGTCTCGTCGTGACCACGAAGCTTGATCTCGACGGTAACAGTAGCTTCGACCACACGCAGACGGACACGACGACGCTCAACACGGACGGAAGCACAACCAGGGTTGTCGCTTCGAGCGGGCCGAGCAATGCTGTTTTGTCAACGGTGACGACCACGACCAGTGCTGACGGAAAGACGGTCACGACCCAGGACGTATCGGGCATCGCCGGCGTCGCAAATCGCACGACGACAACAGTCATGCGGCAGCTTGCCGACGGTGGGACGATCGAGACCGAAACAGTTCGGAATGCATCGAACGCCGTGATCGAAGCCACGACCACGACGGTTTCGGGCGACAAACGCACAGTGACGATTGATCGCGACTCCAATGGCGACGGCAGCATCGATCAACGCGAACAGACGGTGGCCACAAACGATGGCAGAACCATTCTGACGGTGACCAACTATTCCTCGGGATCGACAGTTGCAAGCCGCACGGTAAGCACAGAGGCGGCAGACCGACTTTCAAAGGTCATCAACGTCGATAAGAACGGGGACGGTACGTTCGATACTCGCCGGATGCAGAAGAACGCGTTCTTCGCGGACGGCGGGAAGGAGATCGTCACCACCGAAATCGATCTCCTGACTGGCAAAATCAGGTCCGCGACCAAGAACCGCACAAGCGCGGATGGCCTGTCGTTCGTCGAAGAAACGGATGTCGATGGTGATGGCGTCATCGATCAGGTTGTGCGCGAATCCACGCTGGCGTCTGGTACCAGAGTGACAACGGTCACAAACAATGCTGCGGCACGTAAGACGTCGCAGATGCGTTTCGGCGAAATCTATTGGAACGACGCCGTTCCGGCTGCGACGGAAACCACGACCAGCCCTGACGGAGTGATCAAAACCACCCGGATGGATATCGACGGCGACGGTCGGTACGAAGTGACCATGGTCGCCACCCGGCAGATCGACGGCAGCATCAGCACGACGATCACCGAAACGAATGCCAATGGCACCACCAAGGCGAAAGGTCTTTTCCAGACGAGCCACGACGGCGTCGTGACCCTTCTTAACAAGGACGCGGACAACAACGGCGTCTACGAGTATAGCGAAACCACGACGACGAAGCCGAGCGGCGCCGTGACGCAGGTCGCCGTCACCAAAAACAGCAGCGGCGTTGTCACTCAGACGCGCACCGTCGATGTCGATCCGATCGGCAATATCCTCAAGAGTACGACGGTGGATGGTGCCGGGAAGAAACTCCAGGAGCAGATAAAAGCTGCTGATGGAACCTCCACTCGGACGACCTACGTCGCCGCTAGCGGCGCGATTGTCTCGAAGGAGATCCTCGACGATTTCAATGTGATCCGGAGTGCGACGGTATATGATCCGACTAATGCAAATCCCTGGACTCGGGTGGAGCAGACCTACAATTCGTCAGGTGGAAAGACCCTCGAGGTGCAGTATCTGGACAGCGGAACGACGGTTAATGTTATCACCCAGTCGTTGGGCGTCACCACCGGAACGTTCACGTCACTGTCCTATGTCGCCAACCGGATAACCGGCGGCACGACCAACGACTATCTTTTGGGTACCGCCGCGGCAGAATCGATCACTGGCGGTGCCGGCAATGACGTGCTCGACGCGGGCGCGACGACTGCAGGCGCCTGGCAGTACCTGAACGGCGGTGCCGGCAACGACGTCTACATTTATCGGCAGGCCAACGGACAGGTCTTCATCAAGGCTGCCGCCGAAACGTCAACAGGTGGAACTGATAAGATCGTATTCAGCGATCTGAATCTGTCCGATCTGACAGTCGGCTACTACGACTATAACGGAACCAGCACGCCGGCAGAAGGCAATGCACTTCGCTTGACGTGGTCGAAGGGCGGGAAGTCAGGTGAACTCAGGCTTGCCAATATGGGTACGAACATCGAGAAATTTGAGTTCGCCGATGGCACTACCCTCAGCTTCATTGATGCGACAGTCGCGCAGTTATACGGGACCGCTGGCAATGACCGGATATATGGTACAGACGGCGCCGACACGGTCTTCGGACAGGGTGGCAATGATACGATCAACGGTGGCGCTGGCGTAGATTCCTTGATGGGAGGCGATGGAGATGATCGCATCGAGGCCGACCAGTATGATGAGTGGTATTCCGGCGACAACGGAACCGACACGCTCGTGTTCACCGGTGATGGTCGCCTCGACTATTCGCTGGCGCAGGGCGCCTTCGAAAATGTCGAAGGTGGCTTCGGGGACGACATCGTTTACGGTACCGACGGCGCGAACGTGATGAAACTTGGCGCGGGTGACGATTTCGCCCAAGGTTTCGGCGGCGACGACATCATAATCGGTGGCGACGGGGCCGACAGCCTTCAGGGCATGGACGGAAACGACCGCATCGAAATCGATCAGTACGACACGTGGTATTCAGGCGACAACGGGATTGACCTTCTCGTCTTCACGGGTCCCGGATCATTGACTTACGCGTTGGCGCAGGGCGCCTTCGAAAACGTCGAGGCGGGCGACGGTGACGATACCATCTGGGGGACCGAGGACGTGAACTCCATAAAACTGGGTGCTGGCAACGACCTGGCTCTCGGCTACGATGGCAATGACACGATCAATGGTGGGGACGGTAACGACTACATTGTCGGGGGTGCCGGTAACGACACCTTGACCGGTGGAGCGGGGGCCGACTGGTTCCTTTTGGAAAACACGACAGGCGTCGATACCATCACCGATTTCTCGCCGACATTGGGGGATATGATCCAGCTCGATTCGGCTAGCTTCGGGATTCCGGCGGGTTCGAACGTAGCGTCGTACCTGTCGTTTTCGGCAAGCGCGCCGAATGCCGCTCACGGCTACTTCATGGTTACATCAACGGGCATTTCGTGGGATCCGGATGGCAACGGTTCTGCGGCAGCCAAGCAGCTTGCGGCCTTCTCGTCGGCGGCTTCAGGGTTGAGCAGCAGCAACTTCACGTTCGGATGACTATGATGCGGGATCTCCGGTCGCGGCGTTTTCAGCGGCGTCCGACCGGATTTTGCCTCGCGCGGAGGTCTCAATCGGAGCATGCATGACGCAGTATCAAGAGCGGTCGCTTAGCGTGGATCTCTTGCGGGGTGGCTTCCGCCCTGCTCGCCCTTACCTTACGGCTCTCCGATGGAGGCCACAGGCGAGGGCGACGGAATAGGATTTTCGTGCCTGGGACTGCATGGCCGGCTACTGCCTAGTCAAGAGCCGTTGGAAACCCATCTAGTGTTTTCGAGGCAAGCGTCTGCTCTGTTGCAGTTGTGTTCATGTTCTGGGCGAAGAAGATCGCATAATGGATCGACTGGAAGTGGCCGTGTGCCGAAGAAGGGAAAAAACACCGGTCGCCAAACACATAGGTATTTCCGGCGAGCCGTCTCCGGTTCGATTCCTTTGAACTGCAGCCATTTGAAGATCGACGGTTCCCCCACCGAAGCGATACGTGATGAGTGGAGTGATAGCGAATGCTGCTGCTGAATTGGTTCAGAGACATTGTGCGGTGGCCACATACCCACATATGTGCTAATGTAGGTTTTCAGTTCAGGGAGTAGTTCGATGAGCCGATTGACGATCGACATAACGGACCAGCAACATCAGAGCCTGAAGGCGCTGGCAGCTTTGCAGGGCAAGACAATCAAACAGTATGCACTCGAGCGCCTATTTCCTGGCGACACAGATGGAGATCGGGCCTGGCAGGAGCTGAAAACGTTGATGAACACGCGCATCAAGGACGGGCTCGCGGGAAAACTATCGACCAAAACCGTAGGCGACATCCTCGATGAGGAGATTGCCGAGGATCGTGCTTGACAGCCTACATCCTTACGGCAGACGCGGAATCCGATCTACGTTCTGTAATTCGCTACACGCGGGCGCAATGGGGTACTGCTCAGGTGCGCCGCTACGTCTCAGCTTTGGAGCGAGGTATTGCAAATCTCGCTGAAGGCAAGGGTCCGTTCAAGGATATGAGCGCGCTTCATCCGGCATTACGAATGGCGCGGTGCGAACATCACTACGTCTTTTGTCTGCCTCGCGAGGGTGCGCCCGCTTTGATCGTAGCGATCTTTCATGAGCGGATGGATCTCATGAAGCGTTTGGCTGGTCGTCTGGACGAATGATCTTTGGACGAAGGTGAGATTGCGCAGTGCTGGCAGGTCTGCCGATAAAGCGGCACCCCTTCGCATCGCCAATTATTTTCGCGTCAAGAGCCCCAATTCTAACGACGCGCTCTGGTTTTGCTGCGGCTCCCACCGGTAGGCGGGTGGTTATGGTCGTCGATGGCTGACCGCAAGTTCAGTAAATTATTGTTATCGCGCACGATCAAAACAGCACGGTCGACGGTTCATATCCCATCAAGGCGTCCATGGCACAGCTGAAGGTAGATCTTCGATTCCATCAACGGCCGACCGCTAATAACTGGATCTGCAGTTCTAATCCCATTAACTGCAAAACCATTGCCATACCAAGCTTTCCATCAGAAACGTCAAACAAACCCGCGCGCTGAATGCTATCGCAGAAGCGGCAACAGCCGATCACCCTGACGCTTTATCTCCTTCAGATATGGGGTGTCGGATAGGATGAAATGGCTAATACCAAGATCCCGATATTTGCGCAGGGAGCCTGCCACGTCCTCTGCCGAACCGACGAGCCATGTCGTCCCAGCACCGCCGCCGCCGAACTTGCCTGGAGCGGTGTAAAGATTATCATCCAGCACATCGCCGCGCTTGTGCAGGTCCAGCAATCGCTTCTGGCCGACCGCGCCAGCTTTATGATCGCTCCAGTTACCGCTTCTGCCCTCGGCCATCGCAGCAACTCTTGCCTCCGCATCTGACCAAGCCTGCTCCCTGGTGTCGCGGACCAAAGTTGTTATCCTCAGCCCAAACTCCAAGGGCGCGAGGTCACGGTCCAGCTCCTTGCTGAGGGTCTTCAAACGCTCGATCCGCTCACCTACGCCATCGAGCGGCTCGCCCCAAAACAATTGGACGTCGGCTTCGGTTGCAGACACCCGTTCGGCAGCCTCGGAGGCGCCGCCGAAGTAGATTTTGGGGTGGCGGCGGTGGCCTCGCACATCGAGCCGCGGTTCAACGGTGGAACCGGCCACATGAAAATGCTCTCCATTGAACGTGACATTCTCTTCCGTCCACAGCCGGCGGATGAGCCGCATGAACTCTTTCGTACGGGCATAGCGCTGCGTCTGATCGCCTTCGTCGTCGCCATAGGCGGCAAGGTCATCCTGTCCGGAGACGACATTGACCCGAACACGACCCCCCGTCAGTTGATCGAGCGTCGCCGCAGCGGAAGCGAAATTCGCTGGGCGCCAGTATCCGGGGCGGACAGCAATCAGGGGCTCGAACGTGGTGGTGCGCGCGGCAAGTGCTGCTGCGATCGTAAAGGTGTCGGGGCGACCCCAGCCCGTCCCGATAAGCGCCCCTTTCCAGCCGTGATCCTCGAGTGCCCTCGCCTGGGCAGTTAATGTTTCAAGACTGTTGTGATTTTCGGCGGCGGCATCGCCCCTGTGCCCGGCCTTCACATCATTTGGAATGTACCACAGAAATTCGGAGCTATTGGTCATGGTGGAGCCTGGATCGTTCGGATTGGATCGTGGAAAATTGCATGGTGATCAGGCCGTAACACGGTTTCGCAACCTGCCTTCATCGAGCAGGATCCTAACGGTCCGCGCTGCATTGGTGCGCATTTCGACAGCCGCATGGTCAGAGTAAAAGGCGTTGTGAGGGCTAATGACAAGCCGTCCAGAAAGCCAGTCCTCACGGTTTCGCCATGCAACGAGCAGGGGATGCTGGCCGGGTGGTTCCTGTGCCAGCGTGTCGATCGCCGCAGCTGCAAGATGGCCACTGCGCAATGCTGCTTCCAGGGCGTCGAGATCCCCGAGCAGCTCTCCGCGAGCGGTGTTGACAAGGATTGCCCCTGGTTTCAGCTGGGCAAGGCCGTCAGCGTCCAGCATGCCCCGCGTATCAGCGGTTGCCGGACAATGAAGGGTGACGATATCCGACTTGGCGAGAATATCCGCTAGGGCCTCCACGCGCTCATAACCGACAGCCTTCTCATGGCCGGGCGGCTGACCGGGATCGTACCCTAGAATGCGGAAGCCAAAGGGCTTCAGACGGTTGACGACCGCCGTGCCGATCCGTCCCACGCCGATAACGCCAACGGTTGCGCGGTTCGACCGGGAAAGCGGTTTGAGGCTATGGACCTGCCAACCGGATGTATAGCCGCGAGCACGGGCATCATGTTCCCAGAGGCGGCGATGGAGCGAAAGGATCATTGCGATCGCGTGATCGGCAACTTCTTCGGTGCCGTAATCGGGATTGTTGGCAAACGGAATGCCGGCGTTTGCCAAGGCCGCAAGATCGATCTTCTCGTAGCCCACGCCATAACGCACTACGCCGCGGCAGCGATGAAGGTGGGAGATGCTGGGTGAACCAAGCCGTGCGCCCCAGACCATCAACGCGTCGAGTTTTGCCAGACGATCTGGGTCAAACAGCGTCTCGTCCGTGGTCGCGAAAAAATCGATCTCGACATCCTGGCCGAGCACCTCGGCCTCCAGATCTGGACTGCCGATCATATGATCGGTGATACCGACTACGTATTTTTTCTGTGTCATCATTGTTTGCCAATCACGCTATCGCGTCATGCCCCACTTCAGGATCGTTCGCCGTTCCAACTGCCGGAACAAGACATTCTCGACGAGGAGGC
The DNA here is from genome assembly GCF_002117485.1 of Rhizobium sp. NXC14. Taxonomy (NCBI): domain Bacteria; kingdom Pseudomonadati; phylum Pseudomonadota; class Alphaproteobacteria; order Hyphomicrobiales; family Rhizobiaceae; genus Rhizobium; species Rhizobium sp. NXC14. Next base: position 802,104 of record NZ_CP021033.1, on the reverse strand, counting down.
CGAGCAGGATGACCGTCATCAGGCCCGCGAACACCCGGTCGGTGTAGAGCTCGTTGCGGTTCTGGAAGATGTACCAGCCAAGCCCGCCGCGGCCTGAGGATGCGCCGAAGACAAGTTCCGCAGCAATCAATGTCCGCCACGCGAAGGCCCAGCCGATCTTGAGGCCGGCGATGATCGACGGGAGGGCAGCCGGCACAAGAATGAGGAAGACGTATCGCAACCCGCGCAGACCATAATTGCGGCCCGTCATGCGCAGGGTCTCCGGTACGCTGGTAAAGCCCGTATACATGTTCAGGGCAAGCGGCCAGAGCACCGAATGGATCAGCACGAAGATGAGACTTCCCTGGCCGAGCCCGAACCACAGGAGTCCGAGCGGCAAAAGTGCGATAGGCGGGAGAGGATTGATCATGGAAGTCAACGTCGACAGGAAATCGCGGCCGAGTTGGCTGGATACGGCAAGCGATGTCAGGACAAATGCCAGAACGACACCCGCGACATAGCCTTTGACCAGAATATCGATGGAGTTTGCCGCCCGGCCAGCTAAAACCCCATTGCCGATATCTTCGAAGAAGGCGTGAAGTGTGTCTGTGAACGACGGCAGGAGAAGGTCGTTTCCCTGAAGTCTTGCGACAATCTCCCACATAACAGCGAGAAAGATCAGGATAAGGGCCTTTCGCAGCCAGGCATATTGCCAGAGGCGCTGCGGCAGCGACACGCGCCGCTCGATGGAACTGCCAGTGATTGGTTCGGGTATTCGCTCGTATTCAGGTCGGATCGGAGGCGTCGGCCGTATTGCGCCAGGGCCAGCGGTAGCAGTGTCACTCATCATCGCTCTCCGTTGCACCGGGCGTTTCGTCGAACAGAAGACGATGAATGCGCGTCGCGGCGGACTGAAACTCAGAGCTTCCACCGCTCTGCAGGTTCCATTCGTGGCTGTTGATCTCAGCGCGCATGCGGCCCGGATGCGGAGACAGCAGCGCGATACGGTTGCCGACGACCAACGCCTCTTCGATGGAGTGGGTGACGAACAGCAGAGTGAAGCGCACCTCCTCCCACAGCGCCAGCAGTTCTTCCTGCATCTTGCGCCGGGTCAGCGCATCAAGCGCGGCAAAGGGCTCATCCATCAGCAGGACCCGTGGCTCCATTGCAAGCGCCCGCGCAATCGCGACCCGTTGCTTCATGCCGCCTGAGAGTGCACTCGGATAGGCTTCGGCAAAACGACCTAACCCGACCTTTTCCAAATAATAGTCCGCTCGTTCGAGAGCTTCTTTCCGGCCGAGGCGCCCGGAGACTCGAACAGGAAACGCCACGTTCTCGCGGACGGTCTTCCACGGCGGCAGCTGGTCGAATTCCTGAAAGACCACTACGCGGTCGGGTCCCGGCTCCCTGACAGGGCGCCCGTCCAACAGAATCTGTCCTTTGCTCGGCGCAATAAAACCGCCGACCGCCTTCAACAGGGTGGATTTGCCACAGCCGGAGGCGCCGAGCAGGACGAAGCGATCCGCTTCCCAGATGTCGAAGCTGACATTCTGCGTCGCGCGCACGATCCGCCCCGGCGCCACATATTCCAATGTAACGCCTTCGACCGCAAGAAGCGGCGTTTGCGCCGAATGACTTGTATTGCCCACGGATGCGGTTGATGTGCCGTCCATTCTATCTCGCAAATGCTCTGCGCGGCCTTCAAGGCCGCGCTATTGCAGGATCAGGTTTGCCCGATGAGTGGTCAGCTGCCGTTGTCGCCATGTGCTTCCGGGAAGAAGTAGTCCTTCCATGAGCTGGCTTCGTTCTTCAAGACGCCGATCTTGTATAGTTCCGAGGCATATATGAAGGTGTTTTTGGGCACGATCGAAAAGTCGTTTTCCGGGTCGTTGATGATATCGAGCACGAGTTTGGGCGAGAGCTTCGATTTTTGCTCGCGGATGAAAGTATCAGCGGCCTCAGCCTTATGTGTGCTTATCCAATCAGCGGCATCGCGAAGCGCTGCATAGAATGCAGCATAGGTTTTCGGATTCTTGTCATGGAAAGCGGTCGTGGCATAAAGGACGTTGAAGGTCGCCGGACCGCCAAGGATATCATAGGAACTGATGACCTTGTGAACTGCCTTGTTGCCCTGCAGCGCCTGATAGTAAAAAGGTGCCGAGGAGAAATGCGAGTTCACTTCCGTCCCGCCTGAAACCAGTGCCGCGGTCGCATCGGGATGGGGCAGGCTGACGGTGATATCGTCGAGTTTCTGAAAATTGTCCTTGCCGAAGACCTTGGCGGCTTCAATCTGCAGCGTTCGGGACTGGAATCCCACGCCGGCCGCAGGCACCGCGATCCGGTCGTTCGGCCCGAAGTCTTTCAGCGAATGGATATTTGGATTGGTCGTCAGCAGGTAGTTGGGCTGTGAGCCGAGGGCTGCGACCATCTTGACGTCCTGATGTCCCTTGGTGCGGTCCCAGGTGGTGAGCGCCGGCGGCACGCCGGCCGCGGCGATATCGAGGTTGTCGGATAGAAGCGCTTCGTTCATTGCCGTCGCGCCGGACACTGTCGTCCATTCGACGTCAATGTCGAGGCCGGCTTCCTTACCACGCTTTTCAATGAGCTTTTGATCGCGAATGACGTCGAGCGTCAGATAGGAAATGCCGAACTGCTGAGCGATGCGGATCTTTCCTTCGGCCGCAGCCTGCCCGGGCGCCAGCACCGCGATGAGACCGAGGGACGCCCCAACGGCGAACAACGAGTTACGCCAATTGAGATGGCGGCGGTTTTTTGGCAAATGACGCGGCGGCATGCGTGCTCCTGGAACAGGCGTTGAGATCTCGAAAGTCATGCATTCGCATGTCTCCTCATGCATCCCCTGAAAGAGGCGCGTGAGATCGCTAGAGGCTATTAATCTCGATAAAATCTATCAACACACTGAAATTTCATTTTCGGGGGCATGTTGAAATCAGAATCCTTCGAAAGCCCTTATTTTCGCAAATTCATCAGCACGCCTCGCCGTCTCTGCCGCTCGCAGTTTGTCGAAAGTCAGTTTGCAGGTGGCCTTCATGTAGCAACGTTTCACTCGGCGGCCGCACGATTGGCCACTGTCGTAGGAAAGAAGGCGCCGACCTCACCGACCGCTTCGTCGATGCGTTTGAGGAGTTGCTCTGATGATATGGCGTAGTCCGCGAAGTCTCGATCCGATGCATAGACCGCAGTGGGCAAGGTGTGGCTCATGAAGAAGCCGAATAGGGGACGAAGCTGGTGCTCCACCATCAGCGCGTGGCGATCACCACCGCCTGTGGCCGTGATGAGGATCGGCTTCGACCTCAGTTCATGAGGATCGATAAGATCGATCAAATGCTTGAAGAGGCCGGGATAGGAGCCCTTATAGGTCGGTGCACCGATGATCAGAATGTCGGCAGCGATGATCTCTTTGAGGACATGTTGAGCCCTGTCGTCGAGCTGTTTGCGCCAAAGCGCAGTACCAAGCGATGGTCCGATATCGACCATGTCGTAAGTGACGCTATCAAAGCCGTAGCGATCGCTTGCACGTCCGGCAACATGCTGCACGAGCGCTGTGGTTTTCGAGGGCCGGCTGAAGCTTCCGGATATTGCGACGATCCTTGGGGTTCCCATGTTCTTCCTTTCGGTCGGTTTGAAAGATAGCAGACAGCCTAAAGTGCAGCCCTGCCGGCAACGATCGGGTAGAACTCGGCTATATCTCTCGTGCCCGGCTGGCGGCCTTCCAGTGCAAGCCGCGCGGCAGCCTGTTGGAAAGCTGCGTTGATAGGAGCCGCTACCCCATGGATGCGGCCCAGCCTGACGATTTCGCCGTTGAGATAATCAACTTCGCTTGTGGTGCCACGGGTGAAACTTTGCCAGGTCGATTGCTGGCCGGGCTTTATGCCGCTCTCTGGTGCGACGCGCCAGGACGAGATGTCGATCGTCCATTCCGAAGGTGCGGCCGGATCATAGCCGGCAGCCAGGAGAACAGCGCGTGCCTCTTTCGCGAGGCTCGCTGCCGCTTTTGAACGAAGCTCGGGCTGACCGGCAAACAGCTCGACCGCATTGGTGACGTTGTGTTCAAGCTTGGCAGCCTTCCATCGACGGATGTCTGGACGCGCCTCGACAAGATAGCCGGCCTTCGCAAGATCCGCAACGATCGACAGGGCCGTATCGTCGAGACCTGCAGGGTAACATCCAAGGGCGACGATGCCGACATTCGGCTCGCCCCCGACGACGACCTCGCCGGTGACCGTGTAGCGCGCCGGAATGCGAATACTGGCCGCATAAACGCGATCAAAGCGCCGCAGAGCGATATCTTCCGCAGCCAGTCCATTTTGCAGCGTCACGAGCGGCAGTTCTGATGCGAAGCCTGATCCCTCGACATCCCGCCAGGCCCAGAACTCGGTCGTGGCTTCGACATCCTGCGCCTTGATCGCAAGGATGAGGATATCATCTCTTCGGAGCGCCGGCGGTGCGGCCGTATCGGCGGTGTTCAGCCGGACGATCCTGTCTTCCGCCGGCCGGCGATAGCAAAGGCCGTGCCTGGCAATATGTGCGATCTGCGCGCCGCGCCCCACCAGGACATAGGAGATCCCGTGGGTTTCGAACTCGGCCGCAAGGCTCGCGCCGACGGCCCCGGCACCAATGATGATGTAGCGTGTCATGATCAGGCCGTTTTCAATACGGTGACATTGAGGGCAGGAGTCGACGGCGCGTCCTTGTCGCTCTTCCAGCGTTCGAACGCTGCCCGCCCGAGAATGGAGATGGACGTGTCCTCCTGCGGGGCATGGACGAGCACCGACTGAATGTCGCGGAAGTGGCGCTCCAGCCCCAGCTCGTTTCCGAGACCGGGATTGCCGATCCCGCGAACGGCAACCTGAACCGCGTCGCGCAGCTGCCTGCCTGCCATCAACCGGGCCCTTATGTGTTTTTCAGCATCGGCATGCTTGTCCTTTAGCGCATCGAAGATGATCTGCCGGGCACCGGACACGAGCAGATCGATCTCGCCGGAGAGCGTCACGAAGCGTTCCGTGCGTGCGATCGGATGACCAAGGTTGGTCGGTACCCGCTCGTGGGCAAAGCGGCTGAATGCTTCCTGAGCGGCTTCGGCCACCCCGAGATAAAGCGCGGTCAGCGCCAGCGTGATTGCCGCATGGGCGCGATTATCCTGCTGCGCAACCGAGGGATCGACGAGGTCGATCACGTTCTCGAGCGGGATCTCGACATCGGAATATTCGACGTCGTGAGAGCCGGAGGCGCGCATGCCAAGGCTGTTCCAGTTCTCGATGACGCGGATGCCCGGGAGCTTGTTCGGCACGACAAATGTTCCAACGCGAGCCGGCGCCTCATCGGTGTGCGCCCAGACCAGAAAATGCGTCAGACCGTGGGCGCCGGTGACGAACCGCTTGCGGCCGGTGATCGACCAGCCGGATGCGGTGCGGCGCGCGAGCGTCGCCGGCAGGCCGCCGCGGGCGGGCGAGCCGAGTTCGGGCTCGACGCGCGCGGCGTTGATGAGTAGCGGATGCTCTTTGGCCTGCGCAAGGAGGCGCCTGTAGAGATCCTCCGGCCAATGGCTTTTCGTTGCCTGCCCGAGGTGGTTGAAGATCGTCATCGCGGCGATGAGCGCGACCGAAGGATCACCCCGGCCGAGCGCCGCAAGGATCGTCGCGACCTCGTGAAGGGTTGCGCCGGCGCCTCCATATCTCGCTGCGACGGTGCTTTCGAGCAGGCCGCTTTCATGAACTGTACGGATGCCTGCCCATGGAAAGTCCCCCGTTCGGTCCGCCTCGGGGGCCGCTTCCGCAAGAGCACGCGTCGTTGCTCTCAGCAGGATTGGATCGAAAGGCGTGTCATGGGCCACCATCAGGCCGCGGCCTTCTTCTTTGCCTCTTCCCGCTCACGTATCCCCTCACGCACCAGCGGCAGGATGTAGCGGCCGTAGTCGACGGCATCGTTGAAGTTGTCATAGCCGCGGACAGAGATCAGGTCGGCGCCGAGATCGATATAATCGAGGATCGAATCGGCAATCGTGCGCGGCGATCCGACGAGTGCGGTGGTTGCGCCGGAGGCATTGGTCGCCGTGACCGTCGGATACCACAGAGCGCGATCATGGACGTCGCCGCGTGCGGCAATGTCGAGAAGCCGTTGCGATCCGACATTGGCGGGACGCGGGGCGCTCGGCGGCGCGCGATGAAGGCCTTTTTCCCGGTTCTCCTTGAGGCGGTCGAGGACCCGGTGAGCCTTTTCCCAGGCCAGTTCGTCGGTTTCCGCAACGATCGGACGGAACGTCACCCAGATCCGCGGCCGGTCGGTTCTGCCGGCTCTCGCTGCCTCGGCGTAGATGCGTTCGATCTGCTGCTTGGTTTCCGCCAGCGGCTCGCCCCACAGGCCAAAAATATCGCCGAGCGAGCCGCCGATCCGGTAGGCGGCGTCCGACGACCCACCGACCGAAATGGGGATGGTCCCGTTCGTCGGACGAACGGCGCTGCGGAACTGCTTGAACTGGTAGTACCTGCCGTCGAAATCGAAGGGCTCGGTTGAGCTCCATGCAAGCCGCAGGATACGGATATATTCCTCCTGCCGCTCGTAGCGCTGCTCCTTGTTAAGGAAGTCGCCCTCGCGCGCCTGCTCGTCATCGCTGCCGCCGGCGATGAAGTGGACGACAACGCGTCCGCCGCTCAACTGGTCAAGCGTGGCAAGCGACTTGGCGGCGACTGTCGGGTAGATGGTATTGGGCCGCAGCGCGACGATGATCTTGATGTGTTTCGTGTGCGCCAGAATGGTGGCGCCAAGGGTAAAGGGGTCAAAGGAGGAGGAGGAGTAGGGAATCAGAGTGTAGTTGAAGCCGTAGTCGTCGAGGGCGCGCGCGTAGCGCTCGAGATAGTGGACATCGACCGGAGCGTCCGGGATGGGATCGAGGTCGTTCGAGGCGTTGGGAAAGGTGACGCTGATGAATTCCGCGGACATGGGAGCTCCTCTGATTATCGATGGTGGTCGAAATTAGGCCGCAGATAAAGGCCAAGGAAGACAGGTCTTTCTATTTCTATTCAAACTATAGAAAATATCCCTAATTGGCGGCTGCTGGCGTTAAATCCGGCGGAGGTTCTACCAATTAGGCGACCAGCCGAGGCTCGGGGCGACGGTGCCGGCAAGGTCGGTCAGCAGCTGGATATTCTCGGCGAGGCCGAAGGCCGGCGGCAGGAAGAGAACGATCTCATCAGCCGCAGCGAGCCCGGGATCGCTGAGCACTGCTTCGATCACCTGGTCCGCTGTGCCGTGGAAGACCGGCGAAATCTGGCTTCCCGGCGGCTGGTTGGCTCGCGAACTCGGTTCAAGAGCACCTTTCGGCCGCGATGCGGCAATGCCCTGGGTACGACGCTCGAGATCATAGGCCGCATATTTCTCTCGAAGCTCGGGCGTCGTGCCGACGAGGACCGAGGCGGCCACGGCCACAGCTGGCGGCTCGCTTGTCCGCTGCTTTCGCCAGGTGTCCCGGAAAGCCTCGATGCAACGGGCCTGATAGCTTCCGAAGCTCTCACCCTCGGCGTGGTCGTGCTGTACGGTTCCGGCGATCAGTCCGATGCCGAGTTCGGCAGCCTGGATCGCTGATCCCAGGCTCGCGGAACCTTGGCGGATGCGCGAGCGCAGAGTCGGACTATGCGGCGTCACCCTCAGTTGAGTGCCTTCGGCGGCACCCTGGCCGGGTTCTGCGATGGTGTGCAGAACCTCGCCGGAGATCGCGGACAGAAAACGCGCCTGACGCCGCTTGGCTTCCGACCGGGCATCGGTTTCCACCGCGCCGAAGACGGCGTCGAAGGCTGCGTTGGCGCCGGTCGAGATCGCCAGTTCCAATCTGCCACCGATCAGGAGGTCGGTCGTTGCTGCGGCTTCCGCCAGCAGGATGGGATCCTGATAGCGCATCGGAATGACGGCCGAGCCCAGCACAATATGGCTGGTATGCTGGCCGACCGCAGCAAAGAAGGGCAGCGGCGAGGATAGATAGTGGTCGAAATGCCGCTGATAGGCCCAGCCTGACTGATAGCCCAGACGTTCGGCCGCCTTGAAAAGCTCGATGCCCTCCCGCAAGCCGTGGGCGGGACCGGTTTCATCGTTGAACGAGACGCGGGTGTTGAAGCCGAGCCGCTTCTTCGGACGGAATGACGTAGACGGCGCCGGGGCGGGGGCGATGACGGTCATGCGATCTTTTCCTCATTGAAGATCTGCCGGTGCTGCAGTGGCTGGGTGCGCGCAAAACGCGCCGCACCTGACGGGATCGATTCGAGCAGCGAGCGGGTATAGGGCTGGCGGGGCGTGTCGAAGATCTCTCCGACGGTGCCATGTTCGACGATGCGTCCGCGCTGCATGACCGAGACCGTGTGGGCAAGCTGGCGTACAAGCGCAAGATCGTGCGACACGAAGATGTAGGTGAGGCCGAGCTTGACCTGCAACGACAGCAGCACTTCGACGATGTCGGCCTGGACGCTCACGTCGAGCGCCGAAGTAGGCTCGTCAAGCACGATTACGTCAGGTTTCAGGACAAGCGACCGGGCAATGGCAACGCGCTGGCGTTGGCCGCCCGACAAGGCAGCGGGCTTGCGCAACAAGAGATGCTCGCCCAGCCCGACATTTGCTAACGCGTTGCGCACCGCAAGCGCCCGCTCCTGATGTGTCCCGATCTTGAAGCGGTCCAGGGGCTCGCGCACGATTTTCTCGACTATCCAGGTCGGGTCGAGGGACGTGAACGGGTTCTGATAGACAAGCTGCAGGTGCCGCCAGACAGAGCGAAGCTGCTCGGGGGATCGACCGTTCACCTGTTCGCCGCCAACCGCGATCTTTCCGGTATCGGGTTGCTCCAGCCCGAGCAGAAGCCGGATCGCTGTCGTCTTCCCGGATCCGGATTCGCCAACCAGCGCATGCGTCGTTCCCGCCTGAACCTCGAACGAGACGTCGTTGACGGCGGTCAGAACCTTGCCGTCGACGGTGAAGCTCTTCGTTACGCCGCTGACCTCGATCTTCGCTGTCTTTTCGCGCCTGGCGCTGAGGTGCCGGAAACCAGGCTCTCGCAACGGCCTGTACCGGTCCGGATTGAGCGCCGGCACATCGCCATGGAGCTTTCTGGCGTAGGATGAGGAGGGGGCGGAGAATACTGTCGCGGTGCCGCCGGCTTCCTGGATGGCGCCGTCCTTGAGGACCACAATGGATTCCGCGCGCTCGGCTGCGATCGCCAGGTCATGGGTAATCAGGAGAAGGCTGATCTGCAGCTCCTCCTGCAGTTTCGACAACAGGTCGAGAATACGCTTCTGGATCGTCACATCGAGTGCGGAGGTCGGCTCGTCTGCGACCAGCAGCGCGGGCCGCGGCAGAACGGCGAGACCGATCAGCACGCGCTGGAGCATGCCGCCGGAAAGCTGATGAGGGTAGGAGTCATAGACACGCTGCGGATTGTCGAGCCCGACCTGCGCGAATGTATCCAGAACGAGTGCCTTGCGAAGCGCCTTGTCCGTTTCGTCCAGCAGTGCGGCTGCCTCCATTGCCTGCGCGCCGATCGTGCGGACCGGGTTCAGCGAATTGCCCGGATCCTGCGGCACGAAGCCGATCCTGCGTCCTCTCAAGGGGCGGAAGCGGCGTTCCGGAAGCCCCAGAAGCTCCTGGCCATCGAATTCGACGCGGCCGGTGGCGTGTCCCGTTGCGGGAAGCAGCCGCAGGACGGCGCGGGCGATGGTCGATTTGCCCGATCCGGATTCGCCGATCAGCGCGAGACTTCTGCCGCGTCCAAGCTCGAAGCCGACATTGCTCACGACCCTGTGGGTGCCGTAGGCGACCGACAATCCATCGGCCCGCAGCAGCGGGGGCGACGGAGGGTTTGAAAGCGTGGTCAGTCTGTCTTGCGGAGCCATCGGCTGATCCTGTTTACAGAGAGGACGGTTGCGATCGTGACGAGGGCCGGGGCGTAAACCAGCCAGGGCCATTTCAGGTAATCCTTGCCGATCGAGATCAGCAGGCCCCAATCGGAAGCAGGTGGCGGATCGCCATAGCCAAGGAAGGCAAGGCTGGCGATCACCAGGATGGAATCGCCGAATTGCAGGACTGCAAGCGGCAGCACCGACCGCGATGCGTTCGGGAGCACGTGGCGCCACAGAATGTGCCAGCGCGACCCGCCGAGAAGAAAGGACGATTCGACGAAGGTTGCCTGCCTCGTCTTGATCACTTCCGAGCGCATCACCCGGGCAAAAAGGGCAACGGCCGAGACGCCCGTCGCGATTGCCGCGTTCGTCGTGTCGAAACCGATCGCGGTGACGACGATCACTGCCAGCAGGAATTTGGGGATGGCCAACAAAACATCGACGAGGCGGGCAAAGACCGTGTCCACCCAGCCGCCGAAGAAGCCGGCAAGGAGCCCGATAATTCCGCCGGCGACAACGCCGATCACGACCGCGATCAGCGCGCTGGTTACCGATGAGGCTGTGCCATAGACGACTCGGGTATAAAGGTCGCGGCCGAGGTGATCGGTGCCGAACCAGTGCGCCGCACTTGGGCCGAGCAGCTTCTGGGCGGGAGTGCCGTTCACCGGATCGTAGCCGGTGAACAGGCCAGGCGCCAAGGACCAGGCGATCGCCAGAGCGACGATCAGGAACGAGAGGATAACGACGGCTGGAACACGCAGGCCCGTCAGACGGCCGATCAGCGTCGTACGTGGCGTGGAAGAAATGGCGGCGAGCGTCATGGGGTCACCGCCTTGGAGATCGGGAGGGAGCTGTCGTCAGCGGTTGTCGGGCGACGCTGCTGCGTGCCGAGAAGTTTTACGCGTGGATCGAGCAGCGGGTAGGTGAGGTCGGCGATCAGGTTGACGACCACAAAGACCACGGCCGCGAGCGAAACGACCGCTTGCAGAACCGGCAGGTCCTGCGTGCTGACCGACCGCTGGACCAGGCTGCCGAGCCCGTTTCGCCCGAACACCGTCTCGGTGATCAGCGACCCGCCGAGCAATTCGCCGATCGTCAGTGCGACGACGGTGATGACGGGCAACGAGGACGGCTTCAGGAGGTGCATGACGAAGAGCCGCATCTGACCAAGCCCTCGTCCGCGCGCGACCGCGGCGTAATCCTGGCCGGACTCATGGTCGAGATTGGCAATCAGGACTTCGGCAATCTGCGCCGAGATCGGGATGCCGAGGGCGATCGCTGCGAAAAGCGTTGCCCAGAAGCTGTCGGGCTCGATGACGCGAAAGACGCCGAGCTGGAAACCGAAGAGGTGGATCAGCACCAGGCCGATCACGAAGTTCGGCACTGACAGGAACAACGAGGGGAAACCGCGGAGCAGTCCCTGGCCGTACCGCCGCGGCAGAAATTGCGTGCCGTAGGCGATGATTGCCGCGAGCAAAAGCGCAACCGCAAGGCCCGCCGAGGCAAGCACCAGCGTCGACGGCAGAACCTCGCCGATCAGCGTCGCCACCGGCCGGTTGGTCCGCATCGACAGACCGAGATCGCCGGTCACGAAACCGGAAAAGGCGTTCCAAAGCTGCACGGGGATCGGTTTGTCCAGCCCTTGTGCCGCGATGATCTCCTTGATCTCATCCGGGGTGAAGCCATTCTGCGGGTTGTTCAGGACATTGGTGATCGGATCGCCGGGCAGGATGCTGACGACAACAAAGGTGAAGACATAAGACAGCAGGATCACGACGATTGCCTGCAGGAGTCGTTTTCCGGCATAGTTGAAATAGGCTTTGCTCATGCCATCACCTCTGTATCTGTTGAGTGGCCGGGCTATTCGCTCTTCGTCGCGGTGTAGTAGCTGGCGTAGGCGACGCCGTTATAGACCTCGCCCTTGAGCTTCGGCGACTGCACGTAGATGCGCTGGACGATCTGCGTTCGCGGAATGAAATAGCCCTGGTCGAGGACGTATCTCTGTAGTTCGTCGAGAAGCGGCTTGCGGGCTTCGATGGTGCCGGCGCCGGCGATCTTGTCTCGCAAGTCGTTGAGGGTCTTGTCGCTCTCGTCGAGGGCAAACCAGTTCTCGCCATTGTTGGCATTGGTCAGGATGCTGGCGACGGTGCCGGCGTCGATGAAGGAGCGCGTCACCTCATAGGCCGGTACGCCCGCGCCACCGTACTTAACCTTCTGGCCATAGGTGACGACGTCATAGGCACGAATATCGACCTTCCAGCCGATCTTGCCGAGCTGCTGCGCAATCAATTCGTCGATCGATTTCGATGTCGCGAGGTAGGGGTTCGAGTTCAGCGTCAGCGACAGCGGCTTGCCATCCTTGACGCGGACGCCGCCCATTCCCTTCTTCCACCCTGCCTCGTCGAGTAGCTTTTCTGCCTTTTCAGGATTGTAGGCCAGCAGCGCGCTCTGGTCAGTCGCACCCGGAACGTTGCTCTGGATGAACGACGTCGCAAGCTTCCAGTCGGGCGTATAGACGGTGTCGATGATTTCCTGGCGATTGATGCTGGCCTGAAGCGCCTGGCGAACCTTCACGTCGTCATAGGGGGCAAGCTTGGTGTTGATCGCCCAGCCGTTGACGAAGCCGAGATAGCGGGGCGTGGCGACCGTCAGGCCTTCCGACTTCAGGGACTCGAGCTCCTGAGGAGATGCATTATAGGCAACGTCGGCTTGGCCGGACTGCACTGCCGCAACCCGCAGCGACGGTTCCGACACGAGCTTGTAGGTGATCGTATCGAGATGGGCGGGACCGGTCTGGCCGACCGCTGCCGGGCCCCAGTTGTAATCCTTGCGCTTGGCAAGCTTGACGTAGTCGCCTTCCTTCCAGGACTCGACGACATAAGGGCCGCTGCCGGAGGTCTTGCTCAGGTCCGCCTGGGCGCTCGCCGGCGAGGCGATGGTCTTCGGCGAAATGAGGATGGAGCCGTGGTAGCCAAGTGTCGGAATGAAGCCCAGCGTCGGTTTCTTGAAGAAGACCTTGACGGTTGTCGCATCGACTGCCTCGGCGTGATCATAGGTCTTGGGGAAGAGGCCGATCGGATTGATGCCCTCGCTCTTGCGCCCGCCATACCAGATGTCGAGATTGGCGACGACGGCCGCCGCATCGAGCGGGCTGCCGTCGGAGAAGGTCACGCCACTCTTGAGATGCAGAGTGAATTCAGTCGCATTGTCGTTCTGCTCCCAGCGCTCGGCGATCCACGGGCTGACCTTGCCGTCGGCATCGACATAGAGAAGCTTGTCGGTCACATGCCCCCATATATGGCCCTGAAAGCTGGAGATCGCGATGTTGTTGGGGATCCAGGTGTCCCCGAGCGAGTCAATCAGGAAGACGACGTCTCCTCCATCTTGCGCTCCGTCCTCAGCCAGGGCCGGGGTTGCATTCGCTGTTGCGACCAAAGCGGCAAATGCCAGTGCAGAGGTGGCGCTCAGCAGACGACGCCGGGAAAGAAGAGAGTGGAAAGAGCAGTCGTTCATATGGCGGTCCTGTTTGTTGCCGGGCTGATCGTGAACAGGAGCCTACGTGACCGGATCAACTGCGAGAAAGACTGGTTGTTCTTTTTCTACCAAATATGTAGATTATTTTATCAGCGCACTGCGAAACACGAGGATCAGGATTTCCGACGCCCTTCGCCCGCCAAGGGCGTCACCACCATCGGCCTATATGCCGGTGAACGTCATTCCATCGAGAACGCGCACGGGCGGCAATTCCCCTTCAAAGCGCTCGACCTCGACCTTTGTCAGTTGCCCGGTCGATGCCTGGGCAAGCTGAGACGTGCCCGTGTCCTTTGTCAGGATATTCGGGTTGCCATGAATGCAGATTGCAATCTCGGCATCAGCGTCATCAGGCTCGAACCAAGCGCCAGTGGCAAGTTGCATGACGCCCGGTTTCACATCCGCACTGATCACCGCAGCCGCCAGGCAACTGCCGCGGGCGTTAAACAGCCTGACAATATCGCGATCCGAAATGCCGCGCTCGACCGCATCGGCCGGATTAATGCGCACGGGTTCGCGCCCCTTGATCTTGGTCGAACGGCTGAAGTCGCCATAGTCCAGCTGGCTGTGAAGGCGCGAATGCGGCTGGTTGCAGACCAGATAGAGCGGATAGCGGCTTTCCGCCGGCGTGGCCGTCGGGTCAAACCAGCACGGATGTCCCCGGCAATCGTCATAACCAAAGCTCTCGATCGTTTCAGAGAAGATTTCGATCTTGCCCGAAGGTGTCGGCAGCGGATTGGCGTCCGGATCGGTTCGGAATGCACGCGCAGGGCCGCCATCGTCAGGTTTCACCGGCAGTTGCAGTTCGCCTTTCTCCCAGAACGTCTCGAAATCCAGCGCCGGGTGGCCAGCGGCTGCGAGTGCCGCGCGCGTTGTCTCGAAGAGGAAAGCAAGCCACTCGCGACTCGAGCGGTTTTCGGTGAATTCGCCGCGCTTGCCGAGACGCTCTGCGATATCGGCAAATATCTCGTAATCGTCGCGTGCTTCGCCGACTGGTTCGATGAGCCTCTTCATCGCGATCATCATGGGATCGCGGTCGGCTGCACCGATATCGTCGCGCTCGAGCGTCGTGGTCGCGGGCAGGACGATATCGGCGTGGCGTGCCGAGGACGTCCAGGCCGTCTCATGCACGATGATCGTTTCCGGCTTCTTGAACGCCCGGCGAAGCCTGTTGAGATCCTGATGGTGATGGAACGGGTTGCCGCCGGCCCAATAGACAAGGCGGATGTCAGGAAAGCGCAGAGCCTGGCCATTGTAGTGGAAGGGCTCGCCGGGTTTCAGCAGCATGTCGGCGATCCGTGCGACGGGAATGAAATCCGGCACCGGATTGTGGAATTGCTTGAGCGTCGGAAGGGGAACGGCAAGCTGGCTTTTGCCGATGTTGCCAAGGGCGCCGAGCGAATAGGAGAAGCCGCCGCCATCGAGCCCGATCTGGCCGAGCATGGCCGCCAGCACGATCCCCATCCAGACAGGCTGTTCGCCGTAATCGGCGCGCTGCAAGGAATGGCTGACGGTGATCAGCGTTCGGACGTTCGCCATGCGCCGCGCCAGATCCACGATCGTCTCGGCCGCGATACCGCAGATGCCTGCCGCCCATTGCGGGTTCTTTTCGACGCCATCCTCGCGTCCCAGCAGATAAGCCTCGAAGCGTGGATAGCCTGTCGTATAGCGGTCGAGAAATTTCCGGTCATGCCGTCCCTCGTGGACGAGGACGAAGGCGATTGCGAGCATGAGCGCGACATCGGTTCCGGGGATGACCGGCAGCCATTCAGCCTCCAGATCGGCGGCGAGATCATCCTTGAGGGGGCTTATGAGGACGAAACGCGCGCCGCGGGCACGGGCACCACTCAGCGCGGGACGTACGACGTGCCGGCTGATACCGCCGCCGTGGACATCGGTGTTCTTGACCGCCATGCCGCCGAAGGCAACGATCAGCTCGCTGCTGCGCTCGATCGCCTCCCAGGTGACGCTCTTTCGGTCGAAGCTATCGTAAGGACCGAGCACATGCGGAATGATGACCATCGCCGCGCCCGAACTGTAGGTATTGACCGATCTGACATATCCGCCAAGCACGTTGAGAAAACGATGGATCTGGCTTTGGGCATGATGAAAGCGTCCTGCGCTGGACCAGCCATACGAGCCGCCGAAAATCGCCTGCGGTCCGGCTTCGTCGTGAACGCGGCGAAGCTCGTTGGCGACAAGATCGAGCGCTTCCGGCCAGCTGACCTCCACATAACCGTCGCTCCCACGTTTCCCGGCATTATCAGGCTTGCCTTCAAGCCAGCCGCGCCTGACGGCTGGCCGCCGGATGCGGGCGGGGCTGTGGGCGATTGCGGGCAGATTGCCGAGCAGGGGCGACGGATGCGGGTCGGCCGGATGCGGCTGGATTTCGAGCTTTCCCTCCTGTTGCCGCCCGTAGAATGCGCCCCAATGAGAGCTGTGGGTCTTGAAGCCGTCCATTGCACAGTCTCCGGTCGTCGCGTTGACGAAGGCAGCGCTCACACTGGCAGGATTTTGCCAGGGTTCATGATGCCTTTGGGATCGATGGCATACTTCAACAGCGCCATCAGCTCGACGGCGTCTCCGTGTTCCTGACGCAGATAGCCGATCTTGCCGGTGCCGACGCCATGTTCTCCGGTCGACGTGCCACCGACGGAAATCGCGTGCTCCACCATCTTCTTGTTGATGGCGGCAACTTCGGCGATCTCGGCCTCGTTCTCGGGATCCAAGGCGAAGACCACATGATAGTTGCCGTCGCCCACATGGCCGAGGATGGCTGCGGGAACACTGCACTCTTTCAGCAGCGCGCGCGTCCTGAGGATGCATCCGCTCAACTCGGAGACGGGCACGCAGACATCGGATGACCAGCCCTTCGCATTCGGCCGTTGCGAGACGACTGCATAGAAGGCGTTGTGCCGGGCCTTCCAGAGACGATTTCGCTCCTCTGGCGCATTGGCCCATTCGAAATCCTTGCCACCCTGATCCTTGACGATTTCCGCAACAAGTTCGACCTGCTCCTGAACCGAGGCAGGAGATCCGTGGAACTCGAAGGCAAGCGTATCTTCAATCCTGATGGAGAGGCCGGAATAGGCGTTGGCGGCAGCAATTAGGCCACGGTCCATCAGCTCCATCCTAGCGACTGGGATGGAAAGCTGAACGATCGCGATTGCTGCGCTGACCGCCTGCTCCACACTCTCGAACGAGCAAAGGGCAGCCGAAATGGTTTCAGGAATGCCCTGCAGCCGCAACGTCACCTCGGTGATGATGCCGAGCGTGCCTTCCGAGCCGACGAAGAGGCGGGTGAGGTCATACCCAGCCGATGATTTGCGCGCCCTTCCGCCGGTGCGAATGACCTGGCCGCTCGGCAGCACGACGGTGAGCGACAGCACGTTCTCGCGCATCGTGCCATAGCGCACGGCGTTGGTGCCCGATGCGCGCGTTGCTGCCATGCCGCCGATCGTGGCGTTGGCACCCGGGTCGATCGGGAAGAACAGGCCCTGGTCCCGCAGATGTGCATTCAGCTGTTCACGGGTGACGCCGGCCTGAACGGTGCAATCGAGATCTTCGGCGCTGACGCGTACGATCTGCGACATCTGCGAAAGGTCGATGGATATGCCGCCGTGCACTGCGGTCAGGTGGCCCTCCAGTGAGGTTCCAGCCCCGAAGGCAATCACCGGCACGCCCGCCGCGGCACAGAGACGGACGGTTTCGGCAACATCGTCCGTGCTTTGTGCGAAGACCACGGCATCCGGTATTGCCGGCGCGTGGTGGGATTCACCGCGGCCGTGCTGTTCGCGTAGCGCCGGCGAGATCGAGAGCCGATTGCTGAACCTCGACAGCAGCTGATTGGATAGGTCGGCGGATAGGGCGCCCATTTCTCAGTTCCTCTGTCAGCTGTACCGGTGGCGAGAGCAATATCGCCCGGTGTAGATACAACACGTCTGCGCTGTAGGCTTACGGGTGTCAGACGGCGATCTTCTCACCGTTCAGATGGCGCTCCAGGAACGGCAGGCTGTCCTGTCCCCAGTAGAGCTCGTCGTCATAGCGAAACGTGGGAAGCCCAAAGATACCAGCGCTCTTGGCGCCTTCGATGTTTGAATGCCAGACCGAATGGATCGCCTCCGACTGGGCTCGTTCTTCGAGCCTTGCTGCATCGAAGCCTGCCTGCTCGGCTATCGCCTGGCGGACTTCACTTCGGCCAATATCATCACCATTCGTCCAGAAGGCGGCCTGGAGAGCGCGCGTCAGCTTGAGCCAGTCGAGGCCATCCTCGATGGCGGCAATGACCATGAAGCCTGCGGGAGTCGGATCGGAAAGGGCACCGCGATTTTCGAAATTGAGCGTCTTGCCGCGCAAAGCCGCCCAGCGCTTCAGGTCTTTTGTCCAGTAGGCGCGGCGCGCCTCGGGCCTGTTGCGGGAATAGATGCCGCCGTTGTCCTCTATCACCGAGATGACGTGTGGTCGGATCGACACCCCGTACCTTCCGGCAAGTTCCGAAAAGGCATCGAGACCGATGAAGGACCAGGGCGAACCGATGCCGAAGAAATAGTCAATTGCTTCTGTCATGCTATGCCTGTTCAGCATCCTTGATTTGGGAAAGTGCGGCGTCGAAGACGAAAAGGGCGCAGTCCCTGGCGGTCAGCACAGCCTGCGGGTCGCGGCCGACGGCAACCGTCGCCAGTGCTCCTTCGTAGAGAAGGGAAAGATGAGCGGCCGCACGACTCGTCTCGACGCCCGCTTTCGTCATGAGCGCGGCGAAAATCTGGCTCACCGTTGTCTTGTGAGCGCGCGCGACATTGACAACGCGTTCTGAATCACCGTGCTCGGCGACCGCAAGAGCGAATGCGCATCCTCGAAATTCAGGACTATCCGCTTTCTCATGCAGACGTTCGAAGATCAGGTTGAGCTGATCGCGCGGATTAGGTGCCTCGTCGAGAACGGATTCAAGAGAGCGGATAACCCGCTCATGGCGATCCTGAAGATAGGCCGCGACGAGATGATCCTTGGACGGGAAATGCCGGTAAAGCGTCGCCTTGGCGATTTTGGTTTCGTCGATGATGCGATCGATGCCGACAGCGCGGATCCCCTCCCGATAGAAGAGCGCACCGGCCGACGCAAGAATGTGATCGGAAATAGAAGCTTTCATAACCTTGAAATCATTGATTGGCATTCGGCGCAGGGCGTCTTTAGGTCTCTTCTAAACCGCTATCTCAAGAACAAGAAAGACAGGTCATTCCACTTCTAAGGTGCCTTAAAGAATTTTTTTCCAAGCCGAAGATGTGCCAGTGTTGGACCGGTGCAGCGTGTGACGATGACGTTCGCGCCTTCGACGCCGCGGTGTCACTGTCGGCACGTTTAGGCGGCATCATCGGGAATGAATATGGCGGTGATCTCTTTGCCACCCATACGTGAAGAGATCGCTGGGTCTTATTGCCAGACCCCCATTTGACCTGCAGAGGCGTTGGGGGGCCGGGCTACGGCCAGCCCCCCGATATTTCCACGCTATCAGCCGCGGAGGAAGCCAGTAGGTCGGCGTCCAAGGGGTCCTTGTCAACATGCAGCAATCCATGCGCACCGCCTTCATAAACGATCAGCTTGGCATGCGGAACGAGCCCAGCAGTCAATTTCGCGGAAATCTCCAGCGCGGCGATTTGATCGTCGCTGCCGTGGACTACCAGTGCGGCGACGGTGATCTTCTTCAGGTCGTCGAAGTCGATGGTTCACCGCTTTGAGAGTGGCATGCGGCGGTATTCCACTCGCGATCGAACGCTATCGGCGCTTCACGCACTACCTCCAGATAAAGGCGAGCCACTCCCCGAACGCTTCTCGACAGGCGGAGGTGAGCACTGGCACGGACAGACGAATATTTCGAAAAATGGATGTTCTTTAGAATTTGATAATCCAAACGTCGCCAAATCAAACAGCATGTGGCTTTGCACATATTCCACTAAATTTATAGGGTTTATGTAGTGGAGGGTCCCATGAAAGAACTGCGCATCGTTGGAATATCAGGAAACGTAAAGGCGCCATCGCGTACATCGACATTGGTAGGATCGGTCTTGCGTCAAATCGAGTCCGAGCTGGGGCTTACCGGGCGGCACATCGATTTGTCTGTGTCGGCGCCGGCGATCTTCCGGGCCTTGCGGGCCGACCAATTGGATACGGAAGGCGGGGAAATCATCCGCGCAGTAGAGAATGCGGATGTTCTGGTGGTCGGTTCGCCGGTTTATCGCGCCTCCTATAGCGGAGCACTCAAGCACCTGTTCGACCTGGTTCACTATGAGGCGCTCATCGGCAAGCCTGTGATCCTTGTCGCAACGGGGGGGACGCCGTTGCATGGTTTGATGATCGATCATCAGTTGCGGCCCTTGTTCAGCTTCTTCAAGGCGCTGCCGCTGCCAACCTCGGTCTATGCGATCGAGAGTGAGTTCGACTCATACGCCGTTTCAAGTCCGGACATTCAGAAGCGGATCAGAGCGGCGGTGCGCGAACTGGAACTGATCATTCCGCACGCCAGGACGTTTGCCTTGGCCCGCGACGAAGAACAGTCACGGCTAAGCGCCTGACAAATAGATAATAATTACGGAGAGAGACCGATGTCACAATCGAAGAAAGAACCCTTGAAGTTTGCCTACTGGGTGCCGAACGTATCCGGCGGCCTAGTTATCAGTTCGGTCGAACAGCGCACCGATTGGGGCATCGACTACAATCGCAAGCTCGCCCAGATTGCCGAGCAATCAGGGTTTGAATATGCCTTGAGCCAGATTCGCTTCACGGCCGGATATGGCGCCGACAACCAGCACGAGTCGGTTTCCTTCTCCCACGCGCTCCTTGCCGCCACCGAAAAGCTCCGCGTCATTGCCGCCGTTCTGCCAGGCCCGTGGAACCCGGCGGTGCTCGCCAAGCAGATTTCCACCATCAGCCACCTCACCAACGGCCGTGTCGACGTCAATATCGTCTCCGGCTGGTTCCGGGGCGAGTTTGCCGCCATCGGCGAACCCTGGCTGGACCATGACGAGCGCTATCGCCGCTCTGAGGAATTCATTCGCGCGATCCGCGGCATCTGGACGGAGGACGTCTATAACCTGCGCGGCGACTTCTATCGCTTCACGGATTACTCGATGAAGCCGAAACCGATTGGCGGCATCCCGCAGGTATTCCAGGGTGGCTCCTCGCGCGCTGCCCGCGACATGGCGGCCCGGGTTTCCGATTGGTACTTCACCAATGGCAACACGCCAGAAGGCCTGAAGGCCCAGGTGGATGACATCCGCGCCAAGGAAAAGGCGTTCGGCAAGAGCTGGCGCACGAAGATCGGCATGAATGCCTTCGGCATCGTCCGATCTTCGGAGAAGGAAGCGCAGGAGGTCCTGCAGGAGATTCTCGACAAGGCGATCCCCGAGGCGGTTAAGGGGTTCCATCACGAAGTCCAGAACGCCGGGAACGCCTCGCCGGAACGCGAAGGCAACTGGGCGAAATCCACCTTCCAGGACCTGGTACAGTACAATGACGGTTTCCGTTCAAACCTGATCGGCACACCGGAACAGGTGGCCGAACGCATCATCGGTCACAAGCGGGCGGGCGCCGACCTCATTCTGCTCGGCTTCCTGCATTTCCAGGAAGAGGTGGAATATTTCGGCAAGCACGTCCTGCCGATTGTCCGCGAACTGGAAGCGATCGAAGATCAACGGTTGGAAGCCGCCGAGTAACGGCTTCCCTCCCAAATTGAAAATGGCGAACGGCTCCCTTTGCGGGGAGCCGGCCGGTGGCGTGCGGCCATCGGGTCGCACCTGACGGACTTCTGCGCACAACGGAGCAGACGATGGTGAATGCGCATTACACAGCACTCGATGAGACCGTCACGCCGAGGGAATATCCCCCGCTGCCGGCGGCCACGCCATCGAGCGGTGCCTTGGGGAACCTAGCAGACAGTGCGCCTGCCCGTCAGCCGATATTGGCGCTTGAGGGGATCTCGCTCTCTTTTGGCGGTGTCACAGCGATCTCGGATGTCGATCTGGCAATCCAGTCTGGAGAAATTAGGGCGATCATCGGTCCGAACGGCGCCGGCAAGAGCTCTCTGATCAACGTGATTTCGGGGCAATACCGGCCGGATACCGGCCGGGTCAGCCTCAATGGCAAGACCTATACGCAGGTGCCAGTGCAGAAAGCCGCGCGGCTCGGCATCGCCCGCACTTTCCAGAATCTCGCTTTGTTCAAGGGGCTCACGGTTCTCGAAAACGTCATGACCGGCCTGACATTCCAGCGCCGCGCCACCGTCATCGGCCAGGCGCTTGGTTCGCCGCGCGCCCGCCGCGAGGAGCGCGAGGTGCGTGAACGTGCAAGGCAGGTCATCGACTTCCTGCATCTCGGCCATGTTCACGACCGGCTTGCCGGCTCGCTGCCCTATGGCCTGCAGAAGCGCGTCGAACTTGCCCGCGCCCTGGCGCCAGATCCGAAGATCCTGCTGCTCGACGAACCGATGGCCGGCATGACCGCCACCGAAAAGCAGGAAATGGCCGGCTTCGTCCGGGCCGCTCGCGAAGATTACGGCACGACGATCATCCTGATCGAACACGATATCGGCATGGTCATGGGGCTTTCGGACCGGATCGCCGTCCTCGACTACGGCCGCAAGATCGCTGACGGCACGCCGGCCGAAGTGCGAACCGACCAGGCCGTCATCGACGCCTATCTCGGCGTTGCCCGCGAGGACGAGGAAGAGGCGGACGCATAATGGAAAGCTTCGACTATCTCTTTTTCCTCGAGGTACTGACCGGTGGATTGCTTTCCGGTGTCATGTACTCGCTCGTCGCTATCGGTTTCGTGCTGATCTACAAGACGTCAGGCGTGTTGAATTTTGCGCAAGGGGCGCTGCTCCTGTTTGCCGCTCTTACCTTTGTCTCGCTGGTCGAGCGCGGGGTGCCGATCTATCTCGCGCTTCTGCTAACCTTCGCCATCATGGTGGTGCTTGGCATCGGCGTCGAGCGCGTAGTGCTCCGCCCCCTTGTCAACAAGCCGCCGATCACGCTGTTCATGGCAACGCTCGGGCTTTCCTACATCATCGAGGGGGCTGCCCAGCTCCTCTGGGGCACTCAGGTCCATGCCCTGGAACTTGGCATCGAGGATGTGCCTTTCGAATTTTACGGCGTCTTCATCTCGCAGTTTGATCTCTTCGCCTCGGCCGTCGCAGCCTTGATGGTCATCGGGCTGACACTGTTCTTCCGCTATACCCGGGTCGGCCTGACTTTCCGTGCGGTGGCGGACGACCAGTTCGCAGCACTCGCCGTCGGGCTTCGCCTACCGCGGATCTGGGCCACAGTGTGGGCAACCTCCGGTCTCGTCGCGCTGGTCGCAGGCCTCCTCTGGGGCGCGCGCAGCGGGGTTCAATTCTCGCTTTCGCTCGTGGTTCTGAAGGCCCTGCCGGTGCTGGTGCTCGGCGGTTTCGATTCGATTGCCGGCGCCATCATCGGCGGCCTGCTGATCGGCGCCTCGGAAAAGCTCGCCGAAGTGTATATCGGCGAATATTTCGGCGGCGGCATCGAGGGTTGGTTTGCCTATGTCATCGCGCTGGTCTTCCTGCTCGTTCGGCCCTCTGGCCTGTTCGGGCAAAAACTCGTGGAAAGGGTTTGAGCCATGGCTGTCATTAACTCCGAGCCCGTCTTGTCTGCAAAGCTTCCTGGCTGGCTCGCACCGCTCGCCATCCTCAGCCTCGCAGGGACCGTGCCCTTTATCGGCTCGAGCTATCTGATCGAAGCGCTGCTGTTGCCGTTCCTGGCGCTATCGCTGGCTGGCGTCGGGCTCAATCTGCTCACCGGCTATGCCGGCCAGGTGTCGCTCGGCAGCGCCGCTTTCATGGCAGTCGGCGCCTTCGCCGCCTTCAATTTCAATCTGCGCGTCGAGGGCTTGCCGCTTCTCGTTTCTATCGCGCTCGCCGGCAGCGTCGCAGCTTCCGTCGGTATCGTCTTTGGCCTGCCGAGCCTGCGCCTGCGCGGTTTCTATCTCGCCGTTTCGACGCTCGCGGCGCAGTTCTTCGTACAGTGGGCGCTGACCAAGTTCGGCTGGTTCTCAAATGACAACCCATCAGGCGTGATCGACGCGCCGAAGCTCACCGTTGCTGGCATCGATTTCGACAGTTCGACCGGGCGCTACTACTTTGCGCTCATCATCGTGACGGTGCTGACCTTCTTCGCCTGGCGCGTCGCGTCCTCCCAGACCGGCCGCAATTTCATCGCCATTCGCGACAACGAGACGGCGGCCCGGATCATCGGCGTACCTGTGCTGCGCACCAAGTTGCTCGCCTTCGCGCTGTCCTCCTTCATCATCGGCGTTGCCGGCGCACTCTGGGCCTTTGCCTATCTGCGCACGGTCGAGCCTGCCGGTTTCAATCTCGACCGGTCGTTCCAGATCCTGTTCATCATTATCATCGGCGGTCTGGCGACGATCCGCGGAGCCTTCCTGGGCGCGGCACTGATGGTGGTCTTTCCAGTCCTGCTGTCGCGTGTCGGATCGTTCCTCCTGGGCGACCTGTTCGATTCCGGCGTGCTCGACATGAGCCAGCGGATCGTCATTGGCGCACTCATCATCGCCTTCCTGATCCTCGAGCCCGATGGGCTTGCGGCGCTCGCAAGACGGCTTCCGGGGCGGTTCAGGCAAAGCGCGCCCGAACCAGCCGGCTGAGCCGCGACATCATCATCTTCGAAATGCATTGGAACACCGGCAAAGGCCGGTCAACAGAGGGAGTTTGTCCAATGAAACGTCTGAAAACCACATTCAAGGCGGCGGTCGCAGCGCTCGCCATCATCGGTGGGGTCGGCCTGGCGCCTGCCCATGCCGATGAGCAATATTTCCCGCTGCAGAGCTATCGCGTCGGACCCTATGCGGCCGGCGGAACCGGTTTCTTCGGTGGTTTCATCGATTATCTGAACCTGATCAACACCCGCGACGGCGGCGTGAACGGGGTCAAGCTCACCTGGGACGAATGCGAAACCCAGTATGAGGTTGAGCGCGGCGTCGAATGCTACGAGCGCCAGAAGAGCCATCCGAACGCGGCAGCCTGGAACCCGCTTTCGGTCGGCATCGCCTACGCCATGATCGACCGCATCACTGGCGACAAGGTGCCGCTGATCACAGTGAACCACGGCCGCACCGACTCGACCGACGGGCGCGTCTTCCCCTACGTCTTCCCGCTGCTGCTCAACCCCTATTCGGAGACCTCAGGCATTGTGAATTACCTTGCCTCGAAGGAAGGCGGGCTCGACAACCTCAAGGGCAAGAAGATCGTCGTACTTTATCACGGTTCGCCCTATGGCAAGGAAACCATTCCAATCTATGAGCTATTGGCTGAGAAGTATGGCTTCACCGTCCAGCAGATCGAAGTGCCTCATCCCGGCAACGAGCAGCAGTCGCAATGGCTGACGATCCGCCGCGCCAAGCCCGACTACGTCGTTCTGCGCGGCTGGGGTGTGATGAACCCGGTGGCGCTGAAGACGGCGGCGAAGGTCGGCTTCCCTGCTTCCAAGATCGTCGGCAATGTTTGGTCGAACTCGGAAGAAGACGTCATCCCTGCAGGTGAGGCGGCGGTCGGCTATACCGCCATCACCACCCAGGCTTCGGGTCAGCAATATCCTGTCCTGCAGGAGATTGTGAAGACCCTCTACGACCAGGGCAAGGGTAATCTGGAAGACAAGAAGCGTATCGGTTCCGTCTACCACAACCTCGGCATCGTCAACGGCATCCTGAATGTCGAGGCGATCCGCACCGCACAGGAAAAGTTCGGCGAGCGGACGCTGACCGGTGACGAAGTGCGATGGGGCTTCGAACATCTGAAACTTGACGAAGCCAAGGTCGCTGCACTCGGCGCCAAGGACCTCTTCCACTCCATCAACGTCTCCTGGGACAACCACGAAGGTGATGGCTATGTGACCTTCCAGCAATGGGACGGCAAGAAGTGGAACGTCGTCTCCGACTGGATCGCCCCGGACTGGAAACTGCTGCGTCCGATCATCGAAAAGTCTTCAGAAGCCTATGCCAAGGAGAAGGGCATCAAGCTGCGCACGGCGGCCGATGCCGAAGGCACAGTGACCACCAACTGACGACATGAGGGATGGCTTCCGCCGCCATCCCTCAGCTCATCGCCGGCGCGGCAGCTTTGATCAGCAGAGGGCGATCGCCCGCCGCGCCTTTCGCCATCGATTTCGGAGCGAGTGATATGTCCGACGAAACGATCCTTCTCGATGTCCGGTCCCTGCAAGCCGTCTACAACAAGGCGATCAAAGCCCTGAACGACGTGAGCTTTCAGGTGCGGCGGGGCGAGATCCTCGCCCTTCTCGGGTCAAACGGTGCGGGCAAGACAACCGTCCTGAAGGCAATCTCGAACCTGCTGCCGGCGGAGCGAGGCCAGGTCACATCGGGAACGATCCTTTTCGAAGGGCACAACGTCCTGAGCGCGAAGCCGGCTGACCTCGTTCGCACCGGTCTGGTGCAAGTGCTTGAAGGCCGCCATTGCTTCAAGAGCCTCTCGGTCGAGGAAAACCTCATCTCCGGCGGCCTCGGTCGCTCATCATCCAGGCGCGAGATTGCCGCCGACCTCGAGCGCATCTATGCCACTTTTCCCCGGCTGAAGGAGAAACGCCGTACCGCGGCAGGGCTTACATCAGGCGGTGAGCAGCAGATGACGGCAATCGGCCGCGCGCTGATGTCGCGGCCACGGCTTCTTGTTCTCGACGAACCGTCGATGGGGCTTGCGCCGCTTGTTATCAAGGACATCTTCCGCTCCCTCAAGGCGCTGAATCGCGATGAAGGCCTTTCGATCCTCGTAGCTGAACAGAATTCGACGGTGGCGCTTCAGTACGCCGACCATGCCACCGTCATCGAAAACGGCATCGCCGTGCTGTCGGGTTCTGCTGCTGAATTGCGCAGCCGTGACGACATCAAGGCTTTTTACCTCGGCGAAGGCGCCGCTTTCGCACACGACAGGCCGGCGGCCTGATCCAATCTCACATCCGTCACTTAGAAGGGAGACCAGAATGAACGTCATTGCCAAGACAGACAGGGTTGCCGTACCCGGTGTTAAGCGGCCGGACAAGCCGGCGCATATCATTAAGGATGATGCGGAAGCAATCGCCGTTGCCCATCGCCTCGCCGCCGAATTCGTCAAGGGTTCCGCCGATCGTGACCGCGAGCGGATCTGGCCGGCGGAGGAACTCGATGCCTTCTCGCAGAGCGGGCTGTGGTCGATCAACGTGCCCAAAGCCTTCGGCGGACCGGAGGTCTCCTACGTTACGCTTGCCAAGGTGGTCGAGATCATCTCCGAGGCGGATTCGTCGATCGGGCAGATCTCGCAGAACCATCTCGGCGTCGTGGCGGCGATCCGGACAGTCTCGGACAAAGCGCAGCAGGAATTGTTGTTCGGGGAGATTCTCAAGGGTACGCGCTTCGGCAATGCATTTTCCGAGTTCGGCTCAAAACGCGCCGTCGATTTCGAGACCAGATTCGACGATCATGGCGACCACGTGGTGGTCAATGGACAGAAGTTCTATTCGTCGGGCGCGTTGCTGGCTCACAAGGTGCCGATCGTAGCGCTCGATGATGAAGGTCGTGCCTGGTATGCGATCGCCGATCGCGACGCGCCGGGTTTGACCGTCATCGACGACTGGTCGAGCTTCGGTCAGCGGACCACGCTTTCGGGAACGGTCGTGCTCGATAGTGTGAAAGTCGACAAGGCCTGGCTGGTTCCCGGCTACAAGGGCTATGACAAGCCGACAGCGGACGGTGCAATCTTCCAGATCATCCAGGTTGCCGTCGATACCGGCATCGCATCGGCGGCAATCAAGGAGACGATCGACTTCGTTCGCACCAAGTCGCGGGCGTGGGTCGACAGTGGCCTCGATCATGCCTGGGATGATCCATATACAATCCAGGCGGTCGGTGGACTCCAGCTCAGGCTGCATGCGGCGCAGGCGCTGCTCGACAAAGCCGGACTTGCGATCGACCGAGCGGTTGCCGATCCCAATGCCGACACCGTGGCGGAAGCCCAAATCTTCACGGCCGAGGCCAAGATTCTCTCAACTGAGATCGCCATCGAGGCAACCAATAAGCTATTCGAATTGGCCGGCACCCGCTCGACGCTTGCCGAACACAATCTCGACCGCCACTGGCGCAATGCACGGACGCATACGCTGCACGATCCGGTGCGATGGAAATATTCGATCCTCGGTAAATACTTCCTCAATGGAGAGAAGCCGCCGCTGCACGCTTGGAGCTAAGGCGGCACGGGCGCTTCAAAACTCAGAAAAAAGGGGGTGGCGAGAGCGAGATCTCGCCACCGTCATGGATCCTCGGCCGTCAGAATGCGATTCGAACTCTCAGGTCTCTTTCTTAAAATCCGGGAGGACGAGATCTGGTGATATGTCCCGCGACATCGTCTGCGCGGTCGGCGAACGGCACCGCAACAAGATCTGCCTGAGTTTTAGCACCACTTGCATTCTGCGTGGCATCCGACGCGGGCGGGTAGCCGAACGAGGCCGCGAAGGACCACTTGTTTGATACTTCGGTTGCTCGAACGTACAGCAACGCGGCGATCAGTGTCCGCTTCGGGCCGAACTCGGACCAACGGGATAGGAATGCCAGTATCCGCAGAACGCGCCTAGAGGCATCAGAAGGCGCCGTACATCAACCCTCCCGGCAGCCGAAATTGCCTTGTGACCGGCACAGCTCCTTCAGGGGCAGATGAACAAGCCACGGGTCGTTGTTTCGACTTCCTTCAACTGCATCCGATAGCGGAACAACCGGGTCGGCGGTTCGTATCGTTTCAAGGCGACAAAGTTAGGTTGTCATTCGTGCCATTCCCATGCGAGTCCCATTGTCACCCTAAGGGTGTTCGCATCGTACAGAATCTCGGCAGTGCTTTGGAAAGCTTGCCTCGGAAATCTATCGTTTTTATAGATTTATTCTGAGGCTCTGCCCTCATTTGGTAAGTTGTTTCTCGTTTGGTCCAGCCGCCCTCTTTAGTTTTCGCACCGACTTAGGAGCTTTGAAGCGATGAACTTTGCCAGAAAAATCTCGATTGCCCTCTTTGCCGCGGCCGTTTCTATCGGTGCGTTCGGGACGGTTGCGTATGCCGATGCCACGCTCGACCGTATCAAGGGGCGCGGCGCGCTCACCGTCGGCGTCATCCTGTCCGGCGCGCCGTTCGGCTATATCGATCCGGCGAGCCAGGAACAGAAGGGCTATAATATCGACATCGCCAAGACGCTGGCAGAGAAGCTCGGCGTCAAGCTGGAGACGGTGACGGTGACGCCGCCTAACCGCGTGCAGTTCCTGCAACAGGGCAAGGTGGATATTCTCATCGCCAACATGCAGTACACCGACGAGCGTGCCAAGATCCTCGACTATGTGCCGACGCCTTACGACCGCAGCGGCGGTGCCGCCGTCGGCCGCAAGGATAGCGGCCTGAAGGACTGGGGCGACCTGAAGGGTAAGCCTGTCTGCGTATCCCAGGGCTCGAACTACGCACAGCCGCTCACCGAGGAATACGGCGCTGAGGTCAAGGCGCTGCCGAGCCAGCCGGAATCGCTGCTGGCGCTGCAGGGCGGCAATTGCGTCGCCGCCGTCCATGTTGGCGCTACCGTCGGGCTACTGCTGAAGGATCGCCCCGAAGAGTGGAAGGACTACACCATTCTCTTCCCGACCGAACTCATCCCGTCCGATTCCGTGATCTGGCTGCGCAAGGGCGAAAGCGACACCCGCGACGCGCTCGATAAGGTCATTCGCGAGCTGCATGCCGATGGCAAGCTTCTCGAATATGCGAAAGCCAATCGGCTGCTCAACACCACATATCTCGAGGAAGAGCACAAGAAGCTCGAGAACGAGGGCAAGTGACGTCTTACGTCGCTTGAAGCAAGACTTGCCATGGAGAACTCCCTTCTTCAGGCCTTCATAGACTGGACAGGCAGGATCGGGCTCCATTACGAGTTTCTTGCCAGCGGTTATGAGGCGCAGATCTGGCGTGGAGGTTTCATCACCACGCTCTACCTCATCGTGCTGTTGATTCCGGTCAGCCTTGCGTTCGGCCTACTCTTCGCGGCCATGCTAACCTCCAGCCGTAGGCTGCTGTCGCTGCCCGTCAGGGCGTTCATCGAGATTACCCGCAACACGCCGACGCTGGTGCAGCTGATGTTCAGCTTCCTTGTGCTGAACACGCTCGTCTCCGATGTGCTGGGCGGGGCGCAGAACAACCCGCTCTCGCCATTCTTCTGGGTCGTGGCCGTGGTCGGTCTGCATGTGGCGGCCCTGCATGCGGACGCCATCCGCGCCGGCATCGAGGCGGTGCCAGACCAGACCGTGGAGGCGGCGCGCAGCATCGGCTTCAGCCGGCTGCAAATCCTGCGCTTCGTCGAGGCTCCCCTCGCCATCCGCGCCTCGCTGCCGGCCATCGTGAACAATCTGATCAATCTGGTGAAGCTGACCACCGTCGGCAATGCAATCGCGGTCAGCGAGATCACCTATGCCTCGATCATGGTCTGGACGCAGCGCGACAATGTGGTGGAGTTGATGATCGTCATCCTGCTGTTCTTCAGCGCCGTCAACCTGGCCGTCGCCCGCCTCGGCCTTTGGGTCGAAAAGCGGCTGGCCGTGCCGGGATTCGGGGTGGGATCATGACGGGCACGAGAATGCTGTCGGCGTCGGCACATAGCCGGTTGCCTTGGCTATTCGGCGCGCTGATCCTTTTGGCGGCCGTCTGGCTGCTGGCGGACCTGTCGCTGCTCAAGGTGCTGGTCGAATGGCTGCCTTATCTCGGCAGTGGTTTCCTCATGAACATTCTGATCAGCTTGCTTGCTATGACCGGCGGCACGGTAGTCGGGGTGGTCCTCGGCATTCTGGAGCTCGCTCCGCTGAAGATCGTCCGCTATCCGGTCGTCTTCTACGTGCAGGTGTTCCGCAACGCGCCACATCTCGTGCTGATCTTCGCCACCACCTATATCTTTCCCTTCGAGATCGTGGTCTTCGGCCACTATCTGCCCTTCCCCGACTGGCTGAAGGCGGTGATCGGGCTGGCCATTCCGGCCAGCGCCTATGTGGCCGAGATCACGCGCGGCGCGGTCCAGTCGATAGCCACGACGCAATGGGAGGCCGCCAAGGGGCTGGGTTTCTCCCGCCTTCAGGCGCTGCGCTGGATCATCCTGCCGCAATGCGCCCGTCGGTCGTTGCCGCCTTGGATGAACCTCTTCGGTTCCATCACCATGGGAACCGCGCTCGCCTCGCTGGTGGGCGTCCATGAGCTGCTGCATGCCGCCACCGACGCCAGCACCGCCGTTCGCCGGCTGGATTTCACCGTCCTTGCCTATATCGTCGTCATGGCGGCGTTCTTTGCGCTTTGCTATCCCATTTCCAGCCTGACGCGTCGCCTCGAGCGCCGCCTGAAAGCTTAAAGGAGCCGGCATGAGCCAAGCTCAGACCAATCCGATCGTCGAACTGGCCGATGTGCATCTCGCCTACGGACCGACCGAGGTTTTGAAGGGGATCGATCTTTCCGTTGCCCGCGGACAGACGGTCTCGATCATCGGGCCGTCGGGTTCCGGCAAGTCGACGATCCTGCGTTGTATCAACGCGCTGGTCGCGCCGCAGACGGGCCGCATTTCGGTCAATGGCCTGCGTGTCGACCAGATGCGCAGCGAGGCCGAGCGCATCAAGCTGCGGCAGAAGATCGGCATCGTCTTCCAGCAATACAATCTGTTTCCGCATCTGACCGTGCTCGACAATATCACGATCGCCCCGACGCGAATCCTCGGCGTCAACAAGGCCGATGCCGAACGTCACGCCCGCGATCTTCTGGCGCGCGTGCGCCTGTCCGAAAAGGCAAACGTCTATCCCGGGCAGCTGTCCGGCGGCCAACAGCAGCGCGTGGCGATTGCCCGCGCCCTCGCCATGCGGCCGGATCTCGTCCTCTTCGACGAAGTGACCTCGGCGCTGGACCCGGAGACCGTCGGCGAAGTGCTCGCCGTCATTCGCGATCTCGTCAAGGAAGGCATGACGAGCATTCTGGTCACGCATGAGATGCGCTTTGCCGAGGAGATCAGCGATGTCGTGGTCTTCACCGAAAACGGCCGCATCGTTGACCAGGGACCGCCCGAAGCTATCTTCCAGGCATCGACAAATGCGCGAATCCGCCGCTTCGTCAACGGCCTTGCCGGTGCGCGGTCTTCGCTCGAAGACGGTGAGGGAATTTGACGATGGAAAAGGCCTTCCCGCTGACGACTGCCTTTGCCGAAGCCATCACATCGGTCGATCCGCTGCGCGATGAGGCGGCTGTCGCCGCAGCCCGCACCGCGATCGTCGATTGGCTGGCCTGCGCCTTCGGCGGCTCCGCCGACCGCACGACACGTATCCTGCTGGAACAGTTGCCGGCAGGCCCGGGCGACGCCGTTATCGTCGGGCAGGGGCGGCGCACGGATGCATTGACGGCCGCTCTGGTCAATGCCCATGCCGGCCATGTGCTCGATTATGACGACGTGCACGCAAGCGTGCGCGGTCACCCGACGACGGTCATCATTCCGGCTCTGCTGGCGCTGGCGTCAGAGAGGCCGATATCGGCGGACCGCTTGATCGCCGGCTACATCGTCGGCCTCGAAGCCATGGCGCGGCTCGGCCTCTCGCTCGGCATGCGCCATTACGAAAACGGCTTTCATGCAACGGCAACGCTCGGCACGATCGGTGCTGCCGCGGCCGTCGCCCATGTGCTTGGCTATTCGGTCACCGAGACGGCCACGGCGCTGGGACTTGCCTCCACGCATTCGAGTGGCCTGCGCCTGCAGTTCGGTCACGATGCCAAACCCTATCATGCCGGCATGGCGGCGCGCTCGGGTCTGTTGTCGGCCAAGCTCGCCAAGGCAGGCTTCGGGGGTGCTAGGGATTTCCTCGACAATCCGATCGGCTTTTATTCGGCCTTCGCCTTTGGCGAGGAGCAGCCGAAGGCAGCCGTCGAAGGCTGGGGCTCGCCTTGGCAGATCGCAGCACCCGGCCTGACGCTCAAGGCCTTTCCCTGCTGCACGGCAAGTCACCCGGTCGCGATGATCGGTCTTCAGCTTCGCAAAGAGGGATTGAACACAGAACAGATCGAGGGGATCGTCATCACCTTCCCGCCGGGAGGCGATGCGGCACTGGTCGTGACGGATCCGACAACCGGCATCGATGCGCGCTTCAGCGCCGAATACGTCTTTGCGACGGCCCTGGTCGACGGCGCTCTGAAGATCGGCCATTTCGGAGAGGCGCCGGTAAGAGAAGACCTGATGGCGGTCGCGCGACGCGTTCGCCGCCGGTATGACGAGACGGCGCCACGCCTTTCCAACGATCCGAAAACGCGCTTCGTCATTGCCGAGGTAGCGCTCAAGGATGCAAGCCGTCTGACACGCGAGTTCAAGGGCTTGCCTGGCTTAAGCGATTCCACCGAAAAATTCCGCGACGCCACTCGCAACCATCCGGCCGTGTCGGCCGTTCCCGATCTGGTAAGAACCATGCACGGCGAGGATGACCTTCATCGCCTCATCCAGCTTCTATCCAATAGTTTGAGCTGATCCGAGTTTCAATAAACGCAAGGCATGCACCTATGAGCAAGACCCGCAAGATCCATCTTGGCCTTTTCCTACAAGGTGCCGGCCATCACGTCTCCGGCTGGCGTCATCCGCAAGCGGAATCCGGCAGCGAGAATTTTGACCTGCTGCGGCGGGTGGCCCGGATCGCCGAGGCTGCGAAGTTCGACATGCTCTTTCTGGCGGACGGCCTGACGAGCGGTCTCGACGCCCATCCCTCTATGATTGCCCGTTTCGAGCCGCTGACCCTGCTCGCCTCGCTTGCGATGGTGACCGACAAGATCGGTCTCGCCGCGACGGCTTCGACCACCTATGGCGAGCCCTATCATCTCGCCCGCGCTTTCGCCTCGATCGACCATCTGAGCCATGGACGCGCGGCCTGGAACATCGTCACCACTTCCTATGCCCGCACGGCCGCCAATTTTTCCAAGAGCCACCCGGAGCATGACGAGCGTTATGCGGTGGCGGAAGAGTTCGTCGACGTGGTGCGCGGCTTATGGGACAGCTGGGCCGACGATGCCTTTCCGAAGGACAAGGAGAGCGGCGTCTATGCCGATCCCGCCAAAGTGCGGGTGCTCGATCACGCCGGCAAATACTATTCCGTCAAGGGTCCGCTCAATATCCCACGCCCGCCGCAGGGCCATCCCGTGCTGATCCAGGCCGGCTCCTCCGGCCCGGGCCAGGATCTTGCCGCCCGCACCGCCGATATCGTCTTTACTGCTCAGCAGAGCCTCGACGAGGCGCAGGCCTTCTACAAGAGCCTGAAGAGCAAGGTCGCCGGGTTCGGGCGCAGTCCGGACGACGTTGCCGTCATGCCGGGCTTCCTGCCCGTTATCGGCCGAACGGTTGCCGAGGCGCGCGAGAAGCTGGACGTGCTGAACCGCTGGACTGACATCAAGAGTGCCATGCCGCTTCTGGAAGAGCGTCTCGGCCACAGCCTAGCGGACTATGATCTCGACGGCCCGCTGCCCGACCTGCCGATTTCCGACCAGCTGCGCAGCCGCGCCGAGCTTTTGACCGAGCTTGCCCGCCGCGAAAAACTGACGATCCGCGAACTTGCCTTGCGCGTCGCCGCCGGCCGCGGCCATCATATCGTGCTCGGAACGGCCGAAGAAATCGCCGATCGCATGCAACAATGGTTCGAAAACCGCGCGGCGGACGGTTTCAACGTCATGCCGCCCTTCTTCCCCGGTGGCCTCGAGGATTTTGCCAACGACGTCGTACCGATCCTGCAGGAAAGAGGCCTCTTCCGTCGCGATTACGAGGGCACGACATTGCGCGATCATTTGGGCATCACCCGACCGGCCTGGGCTAGTCACGTTGCGGCTCCTGGCCAAGCTGATCGAGCATCAGCAGTTTCATGACGCAAACATTCGACGCGTCATTCAGCTCGACCCGATCGAGCGCAAGAAGGCGCTCGAAGAGCACGTCAGCATTGCAAAGGCGATCATCGCCGGCGACGCCGATGTCGCCGAACGTGTGATGCGCGACCACGTGGTCCGATCCGGGGAGACCTATCTCACCATGGTATTCGGAAAACAAGGGGATTATGTGACGCGAGCGATAAGATTGAGGCCGTGAGGAAGGCCCTGAAAGGCATTTCGGGGTCCTGGTTACGCCCTATCTGGAGGATGGCGCGATCGACGTCGACAAGCGCGGTGAACTAATCAGACGTCTGGCTCACGATCTCGACAAGCTGGAAGCAACCGGAGCAACCTTCACGATCATGAACGGCTTGCCTCGGACATGCCGTTTGACTGCGGGCTCGCGACGGGCGTGAAGCAGGGCGTCAGATTAAGCGCCTGGGCAAACAGCCTCGCGTCCCGCGCTGTATAGGCCGAGCCATTGTGCGAGAGATGCTCGATAGCATGTGGGGCTCGGGTTGCGCCGAAGCGTTTCTCGACTGCCTCCAGCATCATGTCGCGGACATCGGAGCCGGAGATGCCTGAAAGAAGATAAGGATTAGCGGGTACATAGTTACATGCGCAGGAGGAGTTCTAATCCGTTAAAGAGCGCTGAGTGCGATCACGGTCGTTTGGGACAACCCTGATTGGGCGCTGCACGGTAGCAAGCGCAGAACCTGCTCGAAAGCTTTGCGCGGGCATTACATCCGCATGCGAGTTTCAATTCATTTCAGGTGTTCATTCGAATTGGCCTTGTTCCTAGTTTCGCGCCAGTTACCTCGTCGATAGCTATCGGTTGAACCTCTTCACCAGTCTCGACGTCGACATAACGGGCGAGGTTGCCGCCTGAGTGGCGGTGCGCCCATGCGCCGATCATCATCAGTACGGGCAGGAAGTCCCGGCCGGCCTCGGTGAGAACATATTCGTCGCGTGGGGGCTTTTCCGAATAAAGCCTCCTTTCCAGCAAGCCATCCTCCGTCAACGCTTTGAGCCGCTTGGTGAGCATGGTCGGCACGATGCCAAGGCTCTTTCTGAACTGGTCGAAGCGGGTCAGTCCTGCATGCGCGTCTCTGAGGACGAGAATGCTCCAGGCATCGCCTACTGACTGAAGTCCGCGTGCTACCGGGCACTGTGGAGTTGAACTATTTTTCATTCGGTATCATTTCGATAGTGACATAGTATCGAAAAGATAGTAACACGGCATCAGAAAATAATCCACACCAAACGGAAGCTGGTAACGTGACCAACAGAAATAATAACGTCGCACTGGTGACCGGGGCGTCCTCCGGCATCGGGTTAGTGACAGCCAAAGCGCTCGCAAAAGCCGGCTACCGTGTGTTCGGAACGAGCCGCAAGCCGGTGGCAAACCCGCAGGGCATTACAATGCTGATCTGCGATGTGACGGATGAAGCCTCGATTCAAGCTATGATCGCTGAGATCGTCGAACAAGCTGGCGGCATCGACCTCGTCGTTAACAACGCTGGCATAGGCCTACTCGGCGGGGCGGAGGAGTCTTCTATCGCCCAAGCTCAGCGCTTGTTTGACGTCAACGTCTTTGGCGTCGCTCGTGTCGTCAACGCCGTGCTGCCGATCATGCGCAAGCAGAAAAGTGGCCGGATCATAAACATGAGTTCTATCCTCGGGCTTATTCCGTCTCCGTACAACGCCTTCTATGCCTCGACCAAGCACGCAATAGAAGGCTATTCGGAATCGCTCGATCATGAAGTGCGCGGCTTCGGCATTCGTGTCGTGCTCGTTCAACCAGGCGTGACCCGCACCTCTTTTGAAGAGAATCTCACCCGTGCAGACCAGCCGCTTCCAGTCTACCAGGCTGAGCGGGTCCGTAGCGAAAACTTGATGCGCACCTGGGTCGAAAAAGGTGATGATCCGCAGGTCGTGGCCGATACGGTTGTTAAGGCTGCCGCCGCGAGAAAGCCGAAACTTCGCTATTCTGCAGGCAAGCAATCCAGCCAGGTGAGGGCCCTTCGTCGCTACCTTCCGGAAAAAATGATTGACGGTATCTTGCGCAAGTTCAACGGATTTAGCGCTTAAGCGACGAGGTAGAGACGCTACTCGTATCGAGGCGTGCGCCGCACCGACTGGGTAGCTAGACGTGAGATAGCCATCCGGCCCATACATTGGAGTAAACCATGACTAGTTCTGTCCGCTACCTCAGACCGGTTGGGCATTACGTAGATGCGCCGAACCTTTCGATCAGCGTTGGGGGGACCACTTTTGCCTATCGCGACCTCGGCCCGCGGTCCGGCGTTCCACTCATCCTTCTCAACCACTGGGGCGCAGTTCTGGACAATTTCGACCCGCGGATTGTTGATGGCCTCGCCAGCAAGCATCGTGTGATCGCCACCAATTACCGGGGTATCGGTGCGTCGGGCGGAAAAGCGCCCGTCACCATCGATGAAATGGCCCGGGATGCGATTGCTCTGATCCGCGCGCTGGGTTTCGAGAAGGTCGATTTGCTCGGCTTTTCGCTGGGAGGATTTGTGGCGCAGGATATCACGCTGAAAGCACCGGACCTGGTGCGCAAGCTCATCCTGACCGGCACGGGTCCTGCGGGCGGGAAAGGCATCGACAGAGTGGGTTCGGTGTCCTGGCCCTTGATGATCAAGGGTCTGCTGACGCTGCGAGACCCGAAGTTCTATCTCTTTTTCACATCAACGGCCAACGGTCGCCGAGCGGCAAAGGCCTTTCTGGAAAGGCTGAAGGAGCGCAAGGCAGATCGCGACAAAGGTCCCACGCCCGGTGCCTTCCTGCGACAGCTCAAGGCGATCAAGGCCTGGGGCAACCAGGCGCCGCAGGATCTCGGCAGCATCCGGATTCCAGTCCTGATCGCGAATGGCGATAACGATATCATGGTGCCGACCGCAAACAGCACCGATATGGCCCGGCGCATCCCGGGCTCGCAACTGGTGCTCTACGACGATGCTGGGCATGGCGGGATTTTCCAGAATTACGCCGACTTCGTGCCGAAGGCCTTGACCTTCCTCGAAGCCTGAGGCCGCCACAAAATTCACATTGGAGAAGACGCCATGAAGGCATTCGTTGTTGATAAATACAAGAAGAAGGGCGCTCTGCGGCTGGCTGACATGCCAGACCCGGAGTTGCGGGAAGAGGATGTCCTGGTTGAGATTCACGCAACCGCCGTGAACCTGCTGGATTCCAAGGTCAGGAACGGAGACTTTAAGCTCTTTCTGCCATATCGCCCACCCTTCATCCTCGGCCACGATGTCGCGGGAACAGTTATCCGCGCAGGCTCGAAAGTCAGGAAGTTCAAGCCGGGCGACGAGGTCTATGCGCGGCCGCGCGATCACCGGGTAGGAACATTCGCTGAACTCATTGCCATCAATGCAGCGGACGTGGCGCTGAAGCCCAAGAACCTCAGCATGAACGAGGCCGCCTCCATCCCGTTGGTGGGCCTCACCGCCTGGCAGGCGCTGGTGGAAGTCGGCGGGCTGAAGCCCGGCCAAAAGGTCTTCATTCAAGCCGGGTCCGGCGGCGTGGGGACCTTTGCGATCCAGCTCGCCAAGCATCTCGGCGCGACGGTTGCGACGACGACGAGTGCGAAGAATGCCGAGCTGGTCAAGAGTCTCGGCGCCGATGTGGTCATTGACTACAAAGCGCAGGACTTCGAGAAGGTTCTGTCCGGCTATGATCTTGTTATCAACAGCCAGGACGACAAGACCCTCAAAAAGTCTCTTCGCGTGTTGAGGCCAGGCGGCCTGCTCATCTCGATTTCGGGTCCGCCGGACCCCGAATTCGCCAGGGAACTTGGGTTGAACCTGTTCCTGAAACTGGTGATGCGGCTGCTGAGCCGTGGTGTGCGGAAAAAAGCCAAAAGCCTCGGTATTCGCTATTCATTCCTGTTCATGA
The DNA here is from genome assembly GCF_002117485.1 of Rhizobium sp. NXC14. Classification (NCBI taxonomy): domain Bacteria; kingdom Pseudomonadati; phylum Pseudomonadota; class Alphaproteobacteria; order Hyphomicrobiales; family Rhizobiaceae; genus Rhizobium; species Rhizobium sp. NXC14. The sequence continues at coordinate 763,824 of NZ_CP021033.1, read as the reverse complement.
AGGCCGAGGGTCAACAGTTGAGCGAGATCGCTTCCCTGATAGAATCGGGCGTGATCCACCCGGTCGTCGACAAGGTTTTCCCGTTTGAGAAGACCGGCGATGCTTTGGCCTACGTCGAGACAGGACGCGCAAAAGGCAAGGTCGTCATCACCGTGAAACGATAGCTCCGGCTCTTACCTTCCGCGCTGCCGCCGTGCCCTGCCAATTCCACGAGGACATCCAATGACATTCAAGGCCCTTCTAGCTACAAAATCCGACGACAGGATCGAGACCAACCTCATCGATATGGATGAGCGCGACCTCATGCCCGGCGATGTCTCAATCGCGGTCGACTATTCGACAGTCAACTACAAGGACGCGCTGGCGGTTTCCGGACGTGTGGACGTCATCAAGCAGTTTCCGCTGATCCCGGGTATCGACTTCGCCGGCATCGTCGAAGCCTCCTCTCATCCCGGCATTACCATCGGAGATCATGTCGTTGCCAATAGCTGGGGGCTGAGCCAGACTCACCACGGCGGTTACGCTCAAAAGGCGCGGCTGAACGGCGATTGGCTGGTCAAAATCCCGGAACCGCTCACGACTCAGGATGCTATGGCCATCGGAACGGCAGGCTATACGGCGATGCTAAGCGTGCTTGCACTCGAACATGGCGGCATCACGCCTGACCGAGGTGATATCGTGGTGACCGGCGCCAATGGCGGCGTCGGTTCGATCGCAATCGCGCTGCTGTCTACTCTCGGCTATCGGGTCATTGCCTCCACCGGAAGGCCTGACGAAGCTGGGTATCTTCGAGAGCTCGGCGCGGCAGAGGTCATCGACCGCACCACGCTTTCGCAACCGGGTGCGCCGATCGCCAGGGAACGTTGGGCCGGCGCGGTCGACTCCGTTGGTAGCCATACGCTGGTCAACGTTCTCGCGCAGACCAGGTATCGTGGCGTGGTTACCGCTTGCGGCTTGGCTCAGGGCATGGATCTTCCCGGCACAGTCCTGCCTTTCATCCTGCGCAATGTCACGCTTGCCGGCGTTGACTCTGTCAACGCGCCGCAAGCGCTCCGCATGGAAGCCTGGTCGCGACTGGCGCGTGACCTCGATCCGAACAAGCTGGCACGGACCACTCGAACGGTGGGTCTTGCCGACGTTCCGGACGTCGTGGCCCGGATGTTGGCGGGAAAAGTTCAGGGGCGCACCGTCGTCGACGTCAACGCATGAGGCCTTCGCCGAAAGCGCCGTCGCTTTTGGGCGGTCGTTCGGAGAGCTTCTGCACCAACCGCGTCATTATTCAAACAGGGAGAAAACCATGAGCACGCGCGAGATCGTCATTGGCCATCCAGTTCGCACCGCGATCGGCATCTATAATGGCACGCTGAAAGGTATTCCCGCCACCGAGCTTGGCGCGATCGTCGTTCGGGAAACCTTGCGGCGCGCCGGTCTCGAAGCAGCCGAGGTTGGCACGATGGTCATGGGAAATGTCATCCAGGCAGGCAACCGAATGAATCCAGCGCGCCAGGCTGCGATTGGCGGTGGACTGCCCGTCGAGGTCCCCGCGATGACCGTCAATCGTGTCTGCGGTTCAGGCGCGCAGGCGATCCTGACTGCTGCGCTCGAGATTATTGCGGGCGATAGCAATGTGGCCATCGCCGGTGGAATGGAGAACATGGATCGGGCGCCGTATTTGATGGAAGGGGGCCGCTGGGGCTATCGTATGGGCCCCGCCCAGATCCTCGACAGCATGTTGAGCGACGGACTCAATGATGCCTTTTCCGGACAGCATTCAGGCTGGCACACGGAGGATCTCGTCGAGAAGATGCAGATCACGCGCGCCGATCAGGACGCGTTCGCTGCCCGGTCACAGCAGAATTTCACCGCCGCGCGAGATGCTGGCCTGTTCACGGACGAGATCGTTGCGGTCGAAGTGAAAGGCCGCAAGGGTGCGGAAAGCTTCGCAACCGATGAGGCGCCCCGCCCGGACACGACGGTCGAGTCGCTGTCCCGGCTGCGCCCGGCCTTTCGGCCCGAAGGCACGATAACCGCCGGTAACGCGCCGGGGCTGAACAGCGCCGCTGCGGCGATGATCGTCGCCGAACGCGGCTTCGCCGAGGCAAAAGGCATCAGGCCGACCGGCCGGGTTGCGGGATACGGCGTCGCAGGAGTGGAGCCGGGCATGTTTGGGCTGGGTCCCGTTCCTGCGGTGCGCAAGGCATTGGCAAGAGCGCGCTGGAGCCTTTCCGACATCGAGCGCATCGAGATCAACGAGGCCTTCGCCGCCGTGCCCATCGCGGTCGCCCGTGAGCTCGGGCTGCCCGAGGATATCATCAATGTCGAGGGCGGCGCCATCGCCCATGGCCATCCAATCGGCGCAACCGGTGCCATCCTCGTCACGCGGCTCCTACATGCGATGAAGCGGGACGGTCTGCGCCGCGGAGTGGTTACGCTCTGCATTGGGGGAGGCCAGGGCATCGCGCTCGCGCTCGAGACGTTATAGCTTGACCCCGGAAGCGGCAATTTTTGAGGTTTTTGAGGAAAGACGCATCGCCTTCGGCGACGCAGAGATTGCCTTTACGTCGGCGGGAGAGGGGCTGCCGGTGCTGATGCTGCGCGGATTTCCGCAGACAAAGGCGCTTTGGGGGAGGTCGAAGAACCTCTGCCGCACGACATCGCATTGCTCCCTCACAGCGCGGATTTTTTCCGCGCCCGCGGCCGCGCAACTGCCAATGACGAGGAGCCTGGATGCCCGGTAAGCCGATCACGTACCAGCTAGCGAGATCATGCATGAGATTGAACAAAACTCACCGCCGGTAGACGGCGGCGGCGATGTCTGGCTTCAGCGCAAGCACCGCCTCACGGCTTAAGAAAGCCCCGCGCCTTCGTCCGAGAGGAAAGCGCAGCGCGGCCATGGCGGCGGGCGGCCTGATCCATTCGCCAGCATCTGGGAAAGCGAGGTGGCCCCCGCAGTTGACAGAGCGCCGAACCTGTGGCCGGTATCCTGCTCGATCTGTGCTTGCGCTACCCCGAACTGATACCGGCGCGGCCAACCCCTGATCATCTGGAAAGCAGACGCTGACGACATTGTCGCAGTCGTCAGATGTGCTCCAAGTGTTCGAATCAAACCACTACGGATGTTAACGCCTTAACACGTCTTACTTCGAATTCGTTCGCATATGATCCGCGGTAAGATCGTTTCAGCAACATCTTTGGTACGAGAGGCGGGCTTTGACAGCTGATAAATTTCTGACGATCACAATGCCATTCCTGTGATCGTCAAAGCTTTAAGGCTTAGACATTTGCCGGACCTAACTGTTGGAATGACGGCCAAACCTGCGGCTGGGTCGACCTTGCCGGCTAAGGTTTTGAGCTTGGACGCCCAGGGATGTGGCTTAGGATTGACTTCGAGAAACCGCCGTCGACGCAGAGGTCTTGACCGGTGATGTAACCCGCAAGGGGGCTTATCAGGAACTCAATTGCATTAGCAATGTCTCTCGGATCGCCGATCCTCGAAAGCGGGATCAGATCCTCTCTTGCCCTCTTGATCGCTGGATCGGCGTACATCTTGGCAGACATTGGAGTATGCGTCATTCCCGGAGAGACGACATTTGAGCGAATGCCATCTGGCGCCCATTCCAGGGCGAGGGTTTGTGCAAGCATAGTCAGCGCCGCTTTGGTTGGACTATAGGCACCTGATCCCGCATGAGGTATCTGTCCCGACATTGACGATGTGAAGCATGCGGCGCCTCGGCTCTGCTTCAAATACGGATAGCTGTGTTTAGCCAGAAGCCATGCCCCGCGAAGGTTGACCTCGAACATCTTGTCCCAATCAGCAACCGACAAATCACAGATGTTTCCGGGACTTGCCACGCCGGCATTGGCGACCAGAGCGTCTAGACCACCGAATTCCGATACCGCCGTCTCTACGAGGCTTGGGGCCACATCGACGTTGCTCAGATCGCCGGACAACGCAATAGCATCGCCTCCCAACGCGCGTACCGATTGCGCAACATCCTCTTGCCCTTCGGATGAACCAAGGCCACACACGGCGATCTGCGCACGCTCACCTCTTGATGCCGCGGCCTCGGCGATCCGGATACAAACCGCCGCGCCAATTCCGCGACTTCCTCCACTGACCAAAACTCTCATAATGCTTCTCCGTTTGGATGGAATGATATGGAAGTCATTTCCACTTTGCAACGCTATTCTAGGAATATTGGAGTTTTGAAACCTGTTGACAGTACATCCTCAGCGAGCTGCTGCGGGAGCTAGGGTGCGTGTTCCGATACATTGTCATACAGGTTCCCGCGCCCCGCGCGCACGGTGAGTGGTTGCGATGCGGGTTAATCAATCAATCCTCCAGCCCCTTTTTTTGAGCTCCTGCAGTCCTTTGTTAATTTCCAACAGTGGTTCTTCTTCGCGAATAATCTCGAGAACGACGCGATCAAGGCTGAAGACTGAATCGACGGCGCGTCCCAAACCCTCGAAATCTACGATCCCCGTACCGATTGGATCGTGACCCCACACGTCTGTTCCCGTATCCGAGATATGTACCAGGCCTATATTCGCGTAATGCGCTCTAAGAGCGGCTACGGGATCCTCCCCGATATAGGCCGCGTTTGCGACGTCATAGACGATACTCAGGCCGTCGCTTTTGATTTCCTCGACGACGCTGACGAGTTCATCGATCGTTGGCCTGAAACAATATGGGGTATTCTCCATGAGTAGCCGCACGCCGGCCTGCTTCGCAACCGGCAGAAGCACGTCGAGACTCTCATATAGCCAGCCAAGGGCTTGGGCGATCGTCGGGGAAATCATCGGGCGGCGTGTTCCTGGAGAGATCACGACGTCCGTCACTCCCCAATCGACCGCTAGATCGATGACATCTTTGATATGATCCGTGCTTTTGCGCCGCATGTTTGCTGCCGGGCTGGCGAGGTTGATGTCATATCCGCCAGCATTCAGCGACTTGACGCTTGCCCCATGATCCTGCAGCTGCTTCTTCGCATCCGACCGCAATCCTGCCGGCATCTCGTCCGGCCAGCAGTGAGGAGAGCTTACGGGAACTTCAAACACCTTGAAGCCATGTCGAGTTAGTTCAGTCATTGCCTCCACAGCAGTGGATTTCCAAAGATAGGAAAAAGTGTTGATAATCATTGATGTCTCCCTTTCGCTTCGTGAGCTTTCGAAGCTGTGTTGATTGTGGCATGCTCCCACATTGCCCCTGGGCGGCCGCAAATTGGGTTTGATTGATCGAGGGTCTTCGCCCTCGCAGAGCCTCGATCGCTCTACGCGCCATAGCTGTCGCTCTGCCAATGAGCTCAGGCCTGAGCTTCATTTCGAAGCTGGGAAAACCCGAACTAGAAAGACCGCGGGGGCAATAGGAAGAGGAGTGCCGCCTCGTGTAGGGCAAAGCCTTCATTGTGGCGACGACCTTCAGCTGCATTGCTTCAGCCTCCTCGTCGCGCGGGTTCACTAATTCCGAAATGCAGCCCAGTATACTCGCCGAGCTTGATGGATACGTTGCCCGGACCGGGAATCTCGATTGCACCGCACAGGCTTCCTGTCGTGATGATCGAGCCTGCTCTAAGCGCGGTCGCGGGCCTTGATCGGTCGTTTGCGTAATCGCAGAGCCAGGTAAGCGGGTCTTCCGTCGGGTGCCGTCCGGCAGCGTCGAAGGCGACCTTGTCGTTGAGCCTAAGCTCGAGAGGAAAATTCGAACCGGGCTGAAGGGCTGCCAAGGGTAGGGCTTGTCCTCGTACGTAGCCCGTGTTTCCAAGGCGATCTGCCAGAAAGGCTAAGAAGGAAATGCTGCCGCCTTCCGAAATGCCGCTCCAAACCATTTCAGCGCCGAGGTAGGCGTTGGAAATCGCCGCCTCGATGTCGGCCCGCTCATAGGTTCTATCCGTGCGAACAGGCAGATCCTGGCAAAGCTCGACGGCAATCTCCACCTCGATTTTCATAGCCCTTCGCCAAGAAAGCACCGCACGGGGAAGATTATCCAGGTAGGGATGAAGCGGAGCGGCGACAGGGTCGCCGCCGGGGGACTTAGCTACTTTCCAGGCCTTGACGTCTGCTCCCTCAAGCTTCGAAAGCTGGTTCTGTACCTCTATCGCTTCCTCAAGGGATCCGGGCACTGATACGAGCTGATCTGTCAGAACCTGGCTTCCATTTTGACGGAGGCTGTATAGCTGATGGGTCAATGCAATTATGTCAGATGTTGCTAGCATGGAAGTCATCTCTGCCTCTTGGTCATTTCGACGGCGCACCTGGACGCTCAAGGCATCCGGCCATCCGACGATCAGTGCTTTGAACGGAGGCGCTCTCGGCGACCTATGCCGTTCGAAGCAAAACCCACCGGCCACTATTCTCAGGACGCCTGCTTGATCCGCTGGCGAAATCTCTCCGTGCCCTGCTGAATATGGTCGAGAAGATCCATGACTGCCCAGTGCCGTTCGGCGATGTCATAATCCGTCACACGAGAATGGACGCTCTCAAAGGTGCCAAGTCGTTTGTGCCAAACCTTGGCAAGACCCGGATATCCCATCGGCTCGGCCATCGCCGCTAGTGCCAGAAAGATTTCAAGTTCGCGGCGCAGATCGCTGTCTTCCGACGCGTGCTTGTAAAGCCAAGCGTATAGGTCGGGGTGGATATTGGTGAAGACGCCAGAGAAGCCTTTCGAGCCCGCCCGCATAGCGGCTGCGGCGATGGCTGCATTGGCATTAACAATTGCAAAGCCGGAATCGCCAGAGAGCGCGACGCGTCGCTTGACGGTTTCGAGATCGCAGGAAACATCTTTCAGCGTTACGAAGCGGCCGGTGTCGCGGCACAGCTTGAACTCGTCATCGCTCAAGAGACGGCGATAGGGCGCCGGGCATTCGTACAGACCCAGGGGTAGGTCGCTGGGAAGCCAGCTCATGATCGCGTCGAGGCTGGAACGAAATGCTTCGGTTCCTTCATTCTTGGTGTCTAACCTGTTGCTGACCAAGACAAGCGCATCGATCCCAGTCTCGGCCATCGCCGCCAATTCGGCGCGCTGATCATCACGGCTCTCGCTGATATGCCCTGATGAGATGACCGGTACACGCCCGCCCGCCAGCGAGACTACTCTCTTGGAAAGCTCAACTCGCTCTTCAAGGGACAACTTCTGCATCTCGCTCGACTGGCAGACGGCAAAGAGGGTGTCGGCGCCGTTGGCGATATACCACTCCACCAGCCGCTCCAGGCCTTCCCAATCGATCCGGTTATTCGGCGTGAACGGGGTAAGCATGACGGGGACGATACCCTGGGCTTGGATCTTCATGATGTACTCTTTCTCTCTTTCCGGATTGTCAAAGCGCGGTTCCTGCCGGCAGACCTGCGGCAAAACCCGCCATCAGGTGGATCTGCGCGAGCAGCATGTCATTGCCGTCAGACACCGTCGCACCGGCTGCCTTGGCAGCGCGTAATAGCGCGGTTTCCTCGCTTAAACTGGCGATATCGGCGATGAGCATGTCGGGTCGTATCGCGGAAGTCGGCATAGGGAATATGCTGTCGCCCTTGACGCCGATCGGCGATGCATTGATGACAATGTCGTAGTCCCAGCCTGCCGAACCATCGACCGCAACTGCGCATTCTTCACTGCGAAAAGTGTTGACCATTGCCGCGGTGAAGGCGATGGCTTCAGCAGAAAGGTCCATGAGATCGATCTTCGCAGCGCCTTCCTCAGCAAGGGCAAACGCGATTGTGCGACCAGCTCCACCGGCTCCGACAATCAGCACGCGAGCGCCGCGCAGTCGTGACTTTGCCTCGCCAAGACCGTTAACAAAGCCCACGCCATCAAAAAGCGCACCGTTCATCTGGCCGTCCTCTCCGCGCTGCACGCAGTTGACGGCACCGACTGCCTTTGCTGTCGGCGTGAGCGTTGAGCACCTCTTGGCCGCCGCGACTTTGTGAGGGATCGTGGTGCTGATGCCGCAGAGATTGGGTATGGCAGAAAATAGCTCCCACGCTGCTGCGAAACGTTCAGCGGTGATCAGGAAGGGAACTGCGTAAATGTTGACCCCGGCGGCGGCGAAAATAGGGTTTATCAGGCGCGGCGTTTGGACCTGATGTATCGGATCGCCAAACACAGCGTAGACACGCGAGTTGCCGTCGAGGTTGGGAATGTTCACTGCCATGATTTCTCGTCCGTGCTGAAAAGGTTACGGCAGCGATCTATCGCGATATCCATCACCTCCGCCGGGTCGCGAGACCACCAGTCGGTGGAGAAGATCTCTACCTCAACCGTTCCATCGTATCCGGCCCGTCGCATCATCGAGTGGATGCCGCGCAGGTCTATGATCCCGTCTCCCATCATCCCCCGATCGGTCAGGAGATGCCGCGTAGGGATGAGCCAGTCGTTGACATGAAATCCAAAGAGCCGGCCGGCATCGCCTGCACGCGCGATTTCGGCTGGCAGTCGCTCGTCCCACCAGCAATGATAGACATCGACGACCACTCCGATGCCCGGTCCTAACGCTTCGCACAGAGAATTTGCGTGGGAGAGACTGGAAATGACGCTTCGGTCGCCCGTGACCATGGGATGGAGGGGCTCAATAGCGAGCTTCACTCCAATCTTTCGAGCGCTGTCGAGGACCTTGCCAATTGTATCTTCAATTCTTCGCCTCGCGGAACCCAAATCCTTTTCATTGTCTCGCAAGCCTCCCGTAAACAGGAAAACGTGGTCAGCCTCAAATCTCGCCGCCCGCTCGAGTTCCGCCTCAACTGAATCACATGAATAAGCATTCAACGGACCGACACGATTGTATCCCGAGACCGTCATGCCAAAATCTTGTAAAACAGAAAGAGCGTCGGTCTCGCCGACCTTGGTAATCTCGTCGCCCCAAATGGAAACGGTCTGGAGTCCTCGCTCCGAGCAGAGTCGAAGATAGGTCAACATATCTGCTCTCTCGCGCACTGTGGCGTGGTTGAAGACAATGTTCGTCATCGGCCCCTCTTGGTCTTGAATATGAATGGTTCTGAAACCATGCTCGGTCGCCGGAACGGTGTCAGGGTTGTGTCGTCCGATTGGCACACAGACGGTCGTTCTGAAGGCCTGCGGCAGTCCGCGTTTACTCAGATAGCCTTCCCCGGATAGCGACGAACCTCTGGCGCGAGCCAAGGAGAAACATAACCACGGTCGGCCTCTTCTATGAGCGAGCCCGGTGGAACAAGCGCGTCAATCCGGTCAAGCGTCGCTGACTGGAGAACTGTCTCAAACCCCGCTTCCATGCTCTTGAACTGCTCCAGCGTTCGAGGACCGAGGATCACAGATGTCACTGCTGCGTGCGCAAGTGGGAACGCCTGAGCCATGTGCATAAGAGACACACCTGCCTCTGTCGCAACGCGCTCAAGTTCTTGAAGCAGTTCCAGTTTGCGCCTGTTACCCTCGCGTTGCATATCGAAGCGGGTTTGCAAGATCGGGTAGTGCTGCCCCCACTGTCCTTTTACCCGCTCGGCCCTGGATCCTGGCGGCACTGAGCCATCAGCCTTGTACTTGCCAGTCAACCAGCCCCCATTCAGTGGGCTCCAGGCTGTGAAGCCCATGCGGTAGTGTTGAACGGCGGGCAGGGTCTCCCTCTCCACCGCCCGTTGAAAAATCGAGTAGGGCGAGCTTTCATTGATGAATCGCGCCGTCTTGTTCAAGCGGCTTACAGATTGTGTCTCTGCAAGATACCAGCTCGGCAGTGTCGAACAGCCGATATACCGAACCTTGCCTTGGGCCACGAGATCGTCGAGAGCGCCGAGTGTTTCGTCAAGATCGGTCTGAAGGTCGGGTCGATGCATTTGGTAAAGATCGATGTGATCAGTATTTAGCCTTCGCAGGCTGTTCTCGACCTGTTTCATGATCCAGTAGCGCGACGCGCCTTGTTCGTTGCGCCCCTCACCGGCCGCGAGACGAAACTTGGTCGCAAGTACCACTTTGTCTCGACGGCCGGCAATCGCTTTGCCGACGATCTCCTCGGATTCACCATGGGAGTACGTGTCAGCAGTGTCGATAAAGTTGATGCCGCGATCGAGCGCACTGTGCAGGATGTCTATGCACTCTTTCTCGTCAGTATTCCCGTCCGATCCGTAGCTCATCGTGCCCAGCATGTACTCGCTGACCTGAACTCCAGTTCTACCGAGGTAACGATATCTCATAGCTGATGCTTCCTATCACTTTGATGGTGGCTCACTCACGCGTGGTTCGCGCACGACCTAAGATCATGGCGCAGCAATGCCCGTTGGCTTTTTCAGCCGACGTTGAGCGAGACTGGGGCCGCCAAGCTGCTAATACTGGCGGTAGTATTTTTTGACGGTGTCCGTAGACAACCATCTGGGAGAACCGGATGGCGGTGACTATTCCCCCCATCCGGCCTTGTTAAAGAAGGCCGATTACTGTGCCTTCGCGAGTGCCGCTCCATACCGCTCGACCAGTTCATCGTAGGCATCTGCCGGCGAGCCGTCTTTCAGGATCATTCGCTGGAACGCTTCGCCCAGGATGGTGTGATACGTCGAGAGGATAGGGGTGTAGGTCACGGTTTGACCACGTTGGGTTACCAGGTCGGCCCACGCCTTCTGGTCTTTACCAGCGTCGCTTTGGAAATACGGTGCGGCATAGGCTGACTTGCGTGATACAACCTCGCCGCCTTCGGCTGCGAACGCTTGAGCCTCCGGTGACACCATGAACTTCATGAAAGTCCAGGCGGCATCTGGGTTGGCCGTCTTCTTGTTGATCGCGATGTTGTAGCTGTAGACCGTCTGTTTGTCGTTTGCCGTATATCCCGGCGCCGGAGCCCAGGCCAGATCATCACCGCCGCCTTGCTGCTTCACCGTCTTGTAGCGATAGACTCCAAACACCGCCGTCGCTGCGCTGCCAGACCGAAGGGCATCGTGCAACTCGTTGAATCCCATCTGTGCGCTGCGCAGCGGGGTCACTTTGCACTTCGTATAAAAGTCTTTGATCGTTTGCGCGGCCTTGATGAATGACTCTTTGGAGAACGCGATCTTGCCTTCGGGGGTGAAATATTCACCGCCGTTTCCAGGCAGCATCGTGCTCAGGAAGAATTCGCCAAGGCTTTGGGCCCCACCAAGCCCGCCCGTCGCTCCGAGCGGTACGGCGAAGGTGATGGTATCGGACTGACCGAATTTGTCGCCCAGTGCACACACCTCATCCCAGGTTGTCGGCGGCTTAACGCCGGCCTTCTCCAACATGCTCTTGCGATAGTAGAGGATTGGAATACGGAAGTCTTGGGGGAGAGCATAAAGCTTTCCGCCGACCTTCGTGCTCGACAGAGGCAGGAGCCAGTCGTCGTCGGGAATGCTTTCCTTCTTCACCAAATCGTCGAGCTGGAGGAGATTTCCAGTGGCAGCGAATTCAGAAACTGCGAAGCCGACGACGCGGATCACGTCCGGTGTCTGGCTACCGGACTTGATGGCGCGTGCTGCTGCCCCCCCGGTCGGATCGACAAGCAGCTCGACCTTGATGTCCGGGTTCTTCGCCTGAAATGCGTCAATCATCTTCGTCTGAGCGGCGGACCGGGGATCCTTTGCATTGTTCGGATCCAGGAACGTCTGGTAGATGATCTTCGTGCTCTCGGCAAAGGCTTGTGAAGCAGCGAAAGCGAAGATGGCGGTTCCAATCGCCAGCGCCGCGGATGATTTGATGAATTTCCGTTTCGATATGGTTTGCATGCGTCTTCCTCCCAGGTTGAACGAGTTGCTGTGTAAAGGTTGGTTGGTCATCAGCCTTTGACGGCGCCTGCCGTCAGGCCGGAGATGAACCACTTCTGAACGAAGCCGAACATGAAGATAACCGGTGATGATGCGACCATCACAAAGGCCATCATGTAGGACCACGAAATGCCGACGGCGTCGAAAACCTGATTGACAAGGGCGACCTGCAGGGTTCGTTTTGCGACCTCGGGCGCAAAAACGGCCACCGTGATATAGTCATTCCAGGTTGTCACAATGCCGATTGTCGCAACGGCCGCTATACCCGGACGGATGAGCGGCAAGATCAGAGCCCAGATGATTTGAAACCGGGACGCGCCATCGATCATAGCGGAGTCCTCGATCTCAACCGGAACGGCCTCGACGAAGTTGGCGATAAACCAGACAGTCTGCGGGATGATGCGAGCGGATAGGATGATCGTTATGACGACACCACTGTTGAGCAAGCCGACCATTTCGAGCAGATAATAAGTGGGAACAAGCAAGGCCACGCCTGGCACCATGGAGGTCCCAAGAATAACGAGCATCAATGTCCGCTTACCTTTGAAAGAAAAGCGCGCCGCGGCATAACCGCCAGGAATTCCAACGAGGAGAGCGATGATCACCGCGCCGACGGAGTAGGCGACAGAGTTCCACAAGTCGTTCAAGAAGGCTGCATCGTGGAAGACCTTGATGTAGTTCTCCAGAGTTGGTGACGTTGGCCATAGGGTTGGCGGAACAACCACCGCTTCAACTTCTGTCTTGAAAGATGTTGCAAAGGCCCAGAGCACTGGCCCGAGAACGATGATCCCGATAACCAAGGATCCCAGAATCGCGGGTATCTGTCCGTTAGATCGGTTCGAGAGAGCGCTACTCATGTTGGATCCTATCCGGTAGCCCGGCCGGTCAACCGGCTGTAAAGAGCACCAAGGGCGACATTGATGATAAGGACGACGATCGAAACGACGGCAGTCGGCCCAATGTTGACCGCCTGAACGGTTCCACGGAAGGCCTCGAAACTAAGCGTGGTCGTCGACCCCAGTGGTCCTCCGCCTGTCATGACAATGATCAGCGTCATCAAGGTCAGGTACATGATGGATAGCGTCAGCGCGGTGCTTCCCAAGGTGGGAAGGATTTCCGTGAGCGTGACGTAACGGAACTTCACGAACGCACCACCTCCGTCGATCTCTACCGCTTCGTAGAGTTCTTTCGGAATGGACTGCATGGCTGCTGTCGCCATTACCATGACATAGGGAAATGACCACCACGCTGTGACGATGATGATGAGGGGCAATGCCCTTCCTGGATCCCCTAACATCAGCCCGGGATCGATACCCAGCTTCTGGATTACGTAGGGTACCGGCCCAAACGAGGGGTTGAGAAGCCAGAGCCAGATGCTGCCGACGACTGACATGGACAGCGTCCAGGGAAAGAGGATGAACACCCGCAGCGTAGAACCTGTGACGCCCGCCCGATTCAAGACCAGCGCTGAGGACAGGCCAAGGATCATGGCACCGGCCAGAGATCCCCCGACATAGGTCAGGGAGATTATGGTCGTGTCCCAGAACTCGGATGAGTGCAGCACTTCGACGTAATTGGCGAGACCGCTAAAGCCAACGAGCTCGTAGTATTTCGTTTTTTGAAAGCTCAACCAGAACACAAAGATCGTCGGATAGAGCGTCACAAGAAACAGGATCAAGATCGCAGGCGTAAACCAGAGAAAGGGCGCCCAACGCAAGCGGTTTGCAATGTCAGTGGCGTCCACGACGTCGCTCGCCAGGTGCGTCGCGCTTTGATTGGTGCTGACTTGTAGCGGTGGTATCGACATTCGATTACTGTTCCCCTGTGGCCGTCTCGGGCAGAGTGGGTAGCGTAGGTTCTCAGGACAGGCGCCTGCCGGTGCTCTCGCTGAAGAGGTGGACGCGCGAAAGATCTGGAGCCACGGTGATGGTCTCGCCAACTTTCGGAAGAACCCGATCCCGGAATACGCAGACGATGGTTTGCGCGCCATGCCGAGCGATGATCTGGGTCTCGGAACCGGTCGGCTCGACGACTGTGACGGTCAGAGGCAGTCCCTCGTCACTGATCGTGAGATGCTCAGGACGAACGCCGTAGATCACTTTCTCGGAGATATCCGCCACGCCTGCAGGCAGAGGCAGCTTGTGTCCGTCCTCGAGGACGAACCGGCCTGTCTCCACTCGGCCATTGAGGAAGTTCATTGACGGCGATCCGATGAAGCCGGCAACAAAAACGTTGGCTGGGTAATCATACAGCTCAAGCGGCGCACCGACCTGCTCGACATAACCGTCGTGCATGACAACGATCTTATCGGCCATTGTCATTGCTTCGACCTGATCGTGGGTCACATACACTGTCGTGGTTTTGAGCCGCTGATGCAGTTCCTTGATCTCAGCGCGCATCTGCACGCGCAATTTCGCGTCCAGGTTCGAGAGCGGCTCATCGAACAGGAATACTTGCGGATTACGAACGATCGCGCGACCCATCGCCACGCGCTGACGCTGGCCGCCGGAGAGTTCGCGAGGGTAGCGATCAAGGAGCTTCGTCAGACTGAGGATCTCTGCGGCGCGTTGAACGCGGGTCTCTCGTTCCTCGCGCGGAGCCTTTTTGAGCTTCAGCGAGAAGCCCATGTTTTCGGCGACGGTCATATGCGGATAAAGGGCATAATTCTGGAAGACCATGGCGATATCGCGGGCCTTCGGAGGTACGTCGTTGACGGTGCGTCCGCCGATCTGGATCTCGCCGCCCGTGATATTTTCGAGGCCGGCGATCATCCGCAACAGAGTTGATTTTCCGCAACCCGAGGGTCCGACGAGGGTTACGAATTCCCCTTCGTGGATATCGACAGATACGCCATGAAGCACGCGTACGGCGCCGTAAGCTTTGCGAACGGCCTTCAGCTCAACATTAGCCAACTGTTTCCTCCTACCACCACCTAAGCGGCTACTTGGCCCAGCGCGATCTCCCCGATCGCTATCGGAACGTTATTCCATTAAGGAAAGCGGGTGTCAAGGAGGATCAGCGGTACGGTGAGCACACTGGCAGCTAAAGAAGATTTTTAAATAATATTTCCAACAACTTGTGACTTGTTCGAAGCCTTTGCTTGCGGGGTAGGCGAGGCGATCCGATAAGGCCAAAGTTCGGAAAGTTCGTCGGCAGTGGCCTTCACCTGTTCCGCTAGTTGGGGGAGTACGAGTGATGAAAAGCGGTGGATTGGTCCTGCGATGCTTACCGTTCCAACAACCTGACCTCCAACGCGAATAACCGCGGCAACCGCGGCAACGCCGGGTTCAGCTTCCTCTATCGCAGTGGCCCATCCTCGTTCTGCGGTCTCATCCAAGGCCGCGGAAAATGTCTGCCTAGAGGTAATAACCCGCGGGCCACCAAGGTCTGTTCGCCCTAGTCCGCTCGCTACCGCCCTAGCCAACGCTTCCTCTCGATCCAGTGTGGCCAGCCACGCTTTCCCGTTGGCGGTCGTGTGTAATGGGACCTTTGCTACCAGTTCCGGCTGGTAAATCAGGCCAGACCGCATGCCTTGTGAGTGGGATATCCACGTCAAACCGTCAGGATCAAGGATCGCGATTCTGCCCAATCCCTTGGTATTGCTGGCAAGGCGGTCCAGGATAGGTTGGCAGATGTCGGGGATCCGTGTCCCAGCCAGGAGACGCTGGCCCATGACGGCTAGACGCAGCGAAAGGCGGTAGAATCCGTTCTCGGGATCCTGTTCGGCCCAACCTAGGTCACACAGACTGTGGAGCAGGCGATGCGCTGCGCTCTTCGGGACGTCCAGCCGCCGACTGATCTCGCCCAATGACAGTCCGGTGGCGTTCTCACTCAGCAGCGTGATGAGGTCGAAACAACGATCTAGAAGGGATTTGACAAGTCGCATGATACCACGATATTCGGTTTATCGGAACGTTATTCCAATAGCACTACGAGAGAAGTTTCACAAGGAGCGGCTTGATAGGCGGTTAGGCAACCACGCGTCGTCGGTTCATCCTGTGCGGCCCTCGATGCGTTTAATTATGCCTCCTCGCCTTTATAAACCAGGAATTATGGAGTCGCGATGAGGATCGCAATATTCGACGTCAGCCATTGGCATTTTCCGCTTTACATCGCTGCCCTGAAGGATCCGGGCATCGAGGTGATCGGCATATCCGACAGCGCGGCATTTGCGGGGCCACGTTTCTCCGAATTGCTCGATTGTAAGCTTTATAGCTCCAACGACGAACTGATGGGGCAGGATTTCGATTTTGCGCTCGTATTTAGCCGTCACTCTGACATGGCCGAACTCGCTGAGCGGTTGATAGTCAAGGGAAAGCCGTTTCTGATCGAAAAGCCATGCGGGCTTAATCTCGAGGAAGTTCGTCGTATCCGCGAACTGTCTGAGAAACACGGCGTCTTCGTAAGCGTGCCTTTCATTCAACGCGTAAGCGACCTGGCTGATCGCCTGTCGCCGGCTGCAGGCCTCGCGCCAGACGGGTTTCAGCATCTTTCCTTCCGGTTTGTCGTAGGCTCGGTGGCTCGGTATGAACGAAACGGATGCGCCTGGATGCTTGAAAAGGCACTCGCAGGAGGTGGGTCGATGCTAAACGTCGGTATTCATTTCATCGACTTGATCTCAGAACTGACACAATCCCCCATCACCGAGGTCTCGGGCCAGGTCCAGATCTACCGGCCCGATGTGACCGTCGACGAACAGGCTGTCTTCACCTGCCGAACTGCCGCAGGACAGATCTGCGTGATCGAGACAGGTTATTTGTATCCCTCCACAGCCGACGATCAGCGGGATTTCGCCTTTTCGCTCTCGCATCGTCAATCCTACATTCGCGGTTACGCCGACCAGTTCTATGCCAAATTGCGGGAACACGAGAAGGCTTACGCGACGACCATCGAGTACAACACGGACGAGTATTACCCGGTTTTCCTCCGCCGGAGTTGGGCGGACCTCACGAATGGTCACCCTCCCGTTGCAGGCTTGCTGGAAGCGGAGCGAGCATTGGCCGTCATTGAAGCAGGTTATCGTTCGGCCGCCAACGGGGGAGCGCCCGAGGTCGTCGACAGCACTATCTAGTTGTCCGCTGAACTTATTTGGCGCGCGCTACTGATTGGCGCTCGCTTTTGAAGCCAAGCTGACGTTTCCGTTGCGCAACGGCCTGATGTGTAGAGGCTGCGGACACGCCCGAAACCGTTGCGTAACTTTCCGACGCCGACCGTTCCTTCCATCTGTGGCCGATCCTATGACGAAACCAGATATCGAGATTATCGCGACTGGACTTCACTTCCCGGAAGGACCGGTTGAACTTCCCGACGGCTCCATAGCCGTCGTGGAGATTGGTCGCGGCAGGATTGTTAGGATCAGGGATGGCGGAAAACAGGAAGTAGTGGCGGTCACTAATGGTGGTCCTAACGGTATGGCTTTGGGGCCGGATGGGGCGCTCTACGTGTGCAATAATGGAGGTTTTTCCTGGGTAGAGGAGGGCGGTTGGCTCCGTCCCGTCGGCCTTGCCCCCGGTTACAGCGGCGGTGCGATCCAGAAGGTCAATGTCTCGACCGGCGAAGTTATGACCTTGTATGATCAGTGCGACGGGCGAACTCTTAGCGGCCCAAACGACATCGTTTTCGACAATCACGGCGGATTTTATTTTACTGACACGGGCAGGGTTCGGGAGTTCCAGCGCGACCACGGTGGGGTATTTTACGCAAAAGCGGATGGCAGTTCGATAAAAAGGGTGGTGTTTCCGCTCCTGACACCAAATGGGGTGGGTCTATCACCCGATCTTGACACCCTCTACGTCGCCGAGATGGAAACAGCCCGGTTATGGAGCTACGCGATCGTGGAGCCGGGGGTGGTTGAGAAAAGGCCGTTCCCGAGCCAAGGCGGAGGGGTACTTGTTATTGGTCTTGGCGGTTTCCAACGGTTCGACAGCCTGAAGGTCACAGCGTCTGGTAACATTTGCGTCGCGACCTTGGTGACAGGATGTATAACCGTGGTTTCACCACGGGGCGACTTGCTCGACCAAGTGTGGATGCCGGACATCTATCCGACAAATCTGGGATTTGCAGGGCAAGACTTACAAGATGCTATCGTCACCCTGTCGTTGACAGGCCAGATTGGCCGGCTTCGGTGGCCAGAGAAAGGTCTGCGACTGCAACATCAGGGAGGAGGATAAACTTGGGAGCTTCTCTCGAAGGAACAGTTCCGGACGCCGCGCCATGTCGAGCGTTCTTAGATGACGGTCGGTGCATTTGACTGGAAGATGCCGAATGCTGCGAGGCCGGATGGCCTACGAGAACGTCATGCCCGACGGGTCAGGCATGACGTGTGGTGCGAGAAGGCGAAACTCAGCTAAGCCCAAAGCTCACAGATATGATCGACGGTAAGGTCAGCTTGTCCGGTGATCATGTGCATGCCGGAATGGGTTTCGACACCCTTTGCGGCGGCCAGTGCGAGAAGTCGCGTGGTCTCGGGCTGGGCAATGACCTCGGCGAATGTCATTCCCGGCTGCAGCAAGTCCGCACCCAGCGGGAGCGCGTCCGTGTCGTGAAGGCCAAGCGATGTCGCATTGATGACGAGTTGACCAGCTTCCGGCTCGGGCCTGCCTACTTTGGCAACCTTCCGTCCGAATTCGGCGTTTACAGCCTCCGCCAGCGCCTCAGCTTTGTCGACGGTCCGATTTGATACCGTGATGCTGTTCGCCCCGGCCTCGATGAGCGCAAACGCTATCGCGACCGAGGCGCCTCCCGCTCCGACGATGAGTGCATCACGGCCTTCGATCCGGATCCCCTTGGACTGGAGTCCGCGCACAAAGCCCTTGCCATCGAACTGGTAGCCGCGGAAGCTGCCATCCCTCTCGCGGCGCACCAGATTGACGGCGCCAACGCGGGCCGCAACCGGATCAAGACTGTCGCACAGATCGATGGCAGTCTGCTTGTGCGGCAGGGTGATGCCGAACCCTACAAGGTTCGGCATGGCTTTCAGACCGGCCCAAATCACGGGCAGATCCTTTGCAGGAACATGGAGCGGGACAGATACGATATCCGCTCCCCGTGCCGCAAAGAGTGGATTGACTGCCGCCGGCGTCTTGGCCTGAGCGATCGGGTCGCCGATGATACCGATCAGCCTGGTCGTTCCGCGAATGCTGACACCGGTTACCACGACAATTCCTCGCGCTTGAGCCAGACGATGCTGCCGTCCTCAATGCCAACGATGAGGTCGAGCACACCGCGACCAGCCCAGTCAACGACTTCCGGAGAGGCGACATGCATCGCCATCTGAATGATCTCGTCGCGGTGTTTGATCGGAATTGGCAACGCAAAACGAGGTTCTTGCGGTGTCCCGACGTTGCGCGAATAGAAGAGGCCGGCCTGCTTGGTCGTGTTGCGTGGCGCACCGGTCTTCGGATCGGGCGGCACGCATGCGCGGGCATGGGTACCGAAGATCAGGTCGGTGCGGCCGGTGCTTTCCCAATCGCAAAAGCAAAGCTTCACACGGCCGCGCCCGCCGCCGACATCCACAGTGAAGCGCATGGCGTCGCCATTTTCCCATCGGAGAAAACGCTTGTCGGAGAGTTCCGTATCGGACGCCTTGCGCCAATCGCTGAGGACTCCGTCCTCGTCTAATGCGATATAATGAAGGTCGTTGTTCTTGAGCCAGTCGACGACCGCCGGTCGAACTCGCCAGACTGTCTTTAGCGGCTTGCCCTTGTAAGTGAGGAACTCCTCTTCGCCGAAGCGCGGCGGGATCGTCTTTTCGCCGGTATTGCGGAACAGACGGTGTCTGCCCGTCACGTCGCTGACGAGAATGTCCATGCTGCCATTGCCGGTCCAGTCGGCTAGTGTCGGGCAGGAGTAGCCGAACATCTTCTCCGATGGCCCCTGGATCGAACCCGTCAGACCGGCCGCAAGTCGGATCGGCGTGTCGCCGCCCTTCAGCATGATTTCCTTGTCGAGGTAAATGGTGCCGTCCTTTTCCCTGCTCTGGTAGAAGAGCAGTTCGCCAGTACTATTGCCGACAACCAGGTCGTAGTGGCCGTCGCCGCTGAAGTCGTGAGCTGCCGGGCATGGCAGGATGCCGGCATGGATCAAAGGCTTCGTGGTCTCGATTCGGCCACGCTGTTCGAAACGAGGAAGACCGTCTTCACCATCGCCGACGTTCTTGAGGAAGCTTATATAGCCATCCTCTGCGCCGTAAAGGATGTCCTCGCGACCGTCGCCATCCCAATCTACCACGCAGGGCAGGTGGATGCATTGTTCGAGTTCCAGAACCTTATCGTCGTGAGTGCGGATTAGGCTGGTCGGCTCGAAAGTTCCGTCTTCGCGTTGTCTTGCGATATGCAGGATATTCCAGAATTCGCCAGCTATGACGCTCTGGCGCTCTGCACCGAAGCGGCCGAACGCAGGAGCGAGCTGGCCATATACTTCGAGTGGCGTTTCGCCGGCGATGAGAGCATGACCCTTTTCCAGTACAGGGGCCGCGAGCGTGCCCTTGTTCTTGAAGGCGTAGAGGAAACCGCGCAGCGGACCACCCAGCCAGCGGCCGGCATCGTCATATGCGCGATATCCTTCGTCATTCCATTCCAGACCGTTCGGCCAGTAATCGTTCCAATAGTCACTGCCGACAATCAACTCAGCCGCGCCGTCGCCATCGATGTCGTGGAAGCGGGCCATGTGGAAATACTCATTGCCCTTGACCCAGTCGGCATCCAGGTCGAGCCTGACGGGATCGCCGAATTTCGGCGCACCCTTCATGCCGATATTGGGGAAAACATAGATCTGCTTGCGTAGACGAGATGCCGAGACGAGGTGAAAAATATCGCCATCCCTGACGGCCGTCACGTAGCCGCGGACGCCTTCGACCAATTCCTCTTGACCCAAAACAGGCGTGCCGTCGGAATTCGTTCCGATCTGGCGGCGCAAAAAGACACGACCGTCATAACAAGCGTCCCATGCCGAAATCAGCATGTCCTTCGTGCCCGTGCCGCTCCAATCGACGATCTCGACACAGGTGATGATCCGGCCTGCCACTGCTGCCGCCTTTACGTCGGGGTGGTATCTCAATCCCTCCGAGCCGTAATCCGGACCGTGCCATACAGTGGCGTCGTCCTCCCACCGCGTAACGCTCATCGCGAGCCCTCCCAATCTTGAAAATTAAATGGAAATGATTTCTAAAACGAAATCACCTTTTAAATCCAGTGAAAATTTGGTTCGGTGCTTTTTGAGAGATATGGGGCCGCATGATCCGGGAACGACATTAGACGATGCGTCCGAGACGTTTGTAGCTAAAGAACAGGATGGATGCGCGTGCGGGAACCCCGGCCATCACGCAATATTTCAAGCTGCCAATACGGGCAACCGCGTTGGCTTTACGGGCACCTAGCAACGCTCGGCCGCGGCGCGGCAGGCTGCGGAGCGTCCTGACAAAGTCAAACGATCGTACTGCAGCGGCTAAAGGTCTTGGCGATACCAACCTGCGAGGATGTGCGATATCAAGAAGACCTGTAAGCCCAGAACATCTGGACGGCAGCTACCGCACTGCCCCCTTTGCAACAATCAATGGCGTCATGGTTCGCTGACGAACTCGGAGAGGCCAGATATCGCTTAGTTCCACCGCCGCTTTATTAAGAGAACTAACGAGGTCAGGCCAACGATCTTCGGTTATGCGCATTAGAGGCCCTGCAACGGATATCGTCCCGGCTACCGGAGCTTCTCTGTCAGAACTTGCCCGAAACGGAACTGCAACTGCTGCGGTACCAGCCTCCCCTTCTTCGACGGAGGTTGCGAAGCCGCGTTCTCGAGTTTCATTCAGCCGAATTCTTAGTTCATCAATGGTTCGGGCAGAATTGGGACCTAGCTTTCGTTTAGCCGTAAAGCCGCGAGAATAGACAATTTCCAGCGCTCGTTCTTCGGGTAAAGTGGAAAGCCATGCCTTCCCATTCGCCGTTGCGTGAAGAACAATCTCTTGTCCCATGTCCGGATCATATCGGAGGCCGGTTGTCGCACCTTGTGCACGTGCCACCCAAACCAAATCTTGACCTTCAAGGATTGCGAGGCGACAATATTCTTGCGTTTCCGCAGCCAACCGATCCAAAACGGACTGGACCACATCCGGGACATTCCGCGCGTCAAGATTCCGGAACGCCAAGGCGCTTAATCGAAGCGACAAGGCGTAGTTTTGGCTCGCGGCATCTTGAGTTACCCATCCGTGGCTAATCAGCGTCGTCAACAGCCGATGGACCGCACTGGGAGGCATATCGAGACGTTCGGCAAGGTCGGACAACTCCAGTGATCCCGCTTCACCGGCCAGCACTTCCAGCAGGGTCAAGCATCGTGATACGGCTGCGACGGTCAAAGTTTAATCTCCTTTTGACGCAGTTTATAAGGTCTATTTCCATTATGGAATAGGCTTCCACAACCATCCCCTCCCGTCATCGTTGTTGAGGTCTCAACAACGAGTTGCTTCGCATCAGGGGTGCTCGAGACGTCGGCCCTTACGCCTTGCCCGCATTCTTAATCGCTCTCTTCGGCCTTGACCGGTGCGGGACAGTTCGTCCTCTTGCACCGGGATTAGACGATTGGATTCGCGAGTTCGCGGGCGGTCCGGAAAACGGCAACGAGGTCCGGTTGGAGCAAAGCATTTTCGTATCATGCTGCCTGAACCTTTGCCTGGCATCCCAGACGCCCATTCTCTTTAGTCGTACGACGGCGCCCCCTAATCGTAGTTGATGAAAATAGAAATCGATTCTAAAAGAAAACGTGATTTCAACTGCAGCCGGCTTAGACAGTGAGAAATGCATCATTCCCGGATGCTTACCCACGGGCTGAAGCGGGACGCGTCGGTTCGGCGGCCTGAGTGAATAGCATGCGACGTCCCGACCTCGCAGAACAGGCTTAGGATTGGTAGCGATGATCGTCACCTTTGGATCAATCAACGTTGACCTCGTCTTCTTGGTCAAGGAAATACCACAGGCGGGCCAGACCGTCTTAGCGCGAAGATCTCGAATCGAGGCCGGGGGAAAAGGGGCCAATCAAGCGCTGGCGGCTGCGCGCGACGGAGCTAAAGTGATAATGACCGGCGCGGTCGGTGACGACGCCATGGCCGCCATCGCCCTTCAGAATCTGGAGGGCACAGTTGATATCAGCCGTCTGGTCCGATCTAGGGAACCCACAGGGTCCGCCGCAATAATGATTGATGCCAATGGCCGCAACATGATTGCGGTTGCAGCAGGCGCCAACCTTGTCGCGCAATCTCATGGTATTGAAGAAGAGCTGCTTCAGAATGCGAGTTACGTTCTGATGCAAATGGAGAACGACGTTGGTCAAATTGAAAACCTTATCAGACGCGTCTCAAATCAACCCGCAAAATCGATCCTCAACCTAGCGCCAGCCTACCAGCTGGATCGCGAGCTTCTTTCCCTCGTCGACATCGTGATCGTTAACGAAGACGAGGCCGAAGCTCTTGCAGGTTGGCTTGGATGCGAGCCAGCCGCCAGGTCTCTGTCAAGCGCCCTTAAAACAGGGGTGTTACGCACTATGGGAGGCGAGGGAGCCGAAGCTTTCATCAACGGAAAGGCGTTACGAACATCGGCGCTGCCAATCGATGCCGTGGATACGACTGCTGCTGGCGACTGCTTCGTTGGTGTATTGGCCTCGGCTCTCGATCGCGGCCTCTCTTTCGAGGCGGCAATGCGACGAGCCACAACGGCCGCGGCAATCGCCTGCTCCCGCCCGGGAAGCCAGTCTAGTATCCCTTACCTCACCGAGACGGATAGTTGGTTGATCCGAGAAAAACAGCGAGAGCATCGCACAGTGCGAACACCGACGACACCAGTTTAACCACGACGGACGGTATGCAGTGAGCTATCCCACATTTATCTCGACGGTGTTCATCCTCCTCCTGACCCCGGGGCCCACCAATACACTTATGGGGTTGGCATCGGCACGCAACAGCTTCTGGCGCGTTCCGAAATTGTTACCTGCCGAGCTGTCTGGCTACCTCACCACGATCCTGCCACTAACGTGGCTCGGGACAGAACTGATAAGCTATTGGCCCGAAACCGCCCTTTTGTTGAAGCTCGCGGCGGCGGCCTGGGTCATGTATCTCGCGGTAAAACTCTGGATGGCGGGGAACGATGATATTCAGTACGGCAGTGTCACCGCTCGACGCATATACGTGACGACGGTGCTCAACCCTAAGGCGTTTGTAATCGGACTTGCCCTTCTGCCTCAACCAACAGTGCCGGATTTCTTTCCAAAGCTTGTAATTTTTGTCGCTCTGACAATCATCGCCGCCGTCATCTGGGGTACGATCGGCAGGCTGACTCAGATCGGCGCACAGCGCCACAGCCGATTTATGATGGTCCAGCGTACGGCTTCCGTTTGGCTTGTTATCGTGTCCTGCACCGTTGTCGCAGGATTGTTTCATACAGCTTGAGATGACGCTCGAAGAGACCGTAGTGCAACAATATCTAAATGATGCCGGTTGTGAAGACCTAAGAATATGCACAAGTTCCATAAATACCCCTTACGCCACTGACACTGGAAGAGCGCGATCAACGGTTCTGGCACGGCGAGAGCTGTGCAGGCCAGAGTCCGGCTTGTTCCTATGGAGTTCACGTTCTAGGCCAAAAAGATCGCATAATGGATCGACTGGAAGTGGCTGTGTGCCGACGAACGGAAAACCGACGGCCAAAAACATAGCTATTTCCGGCGAGGGATCTCCGGGCCAATTCCTTTCAACTACATTGTGATTTCGCTGGCTCCAATCCTGTACATCACATGAAAAACTAAAGCCTTGGCATACCTTCCGGCCTCAGATGCTTCTTCTGGGCTGCGATTCGAAAAATAGCGTTAGCCGCTCCGTAGCCGGCATAGCTCCGACGCTGTACGATCTCGAAGAAGAAACCCTCGCCGAACGCCGGGCTATAGAGCTGGAAGTACTCTCCATGCTCGTCCTGGTCGTACAAAATGTTTTCTGTCTTCAGCCGATCGCTGAGTTGCGTATCCAATCCGAAGCGGGCTTCGATATCATCATAGTAGTTCGGTGAAATGACAAGGGGCTTGAAGCCGTTGCGGCGCAGGCTCGCCGCGGTGGCGAAGATGTCGTCGGTGCAAAAGGCAAGGTGCTGCACACCCGAGCCGAATGTCTCGGCCATGAAATGGCCTGCTAGGGTGCGACGGTTTTCGGCGCCGTTGAGGGTGATCCGCAGCGAGCCGGAGGCGTTTTCCACCACCTGGCTATGGACCACGCCGGCGGGGTCGATGATATCGACCATCGGCGTCTTCTGTGTCTGGAAGATCGAGGTGTAAAACAGCATCCACGTCAGCATCTCATCATAGGGAACCGTCTGGGCAACGTGATCGATATGAAGAAGATGGGCGGGGACGATATCGGTCTCATCCTCGGCGGGAACGAAATCGACCTCCGAAAACCGGGCGAGATCGCTCTTGTCGTCTATGAAATAGATGAGCCCGCCGCCCACACCCCGAATTGCTTGAACCTCCATCTCACCGGCTTCGACCGCCTGGCTGAAAGGCTCGGCATCGAGCGCAATCGCCCTCTCGAAAGCGTCCCCTGCATCATCGACCTTCAAGGCAATGGCATAGGCCGATGTTCCGTGCACGGCGAACGAGGCGCCGGCAAAGCCGCCATCATCGGTATTGACGATGAGGCAAATATCCCCCTGGCGGTACAGGGCGACGCTCTTCGTCCGGTGAATGGCCGTCTTGCGAAAACCCAAGGTTCTCAATATGCCGATGAGTTCGGCCGCCTCGTCCTCATCCGCCGAAAACTCCACGAAAGCGATGCCCTTGACGGCCGCACGGTCGGGCATGGCCTTGACCGATAGCTGCTCGGAGCCGGCTTCACGTCGAACCCGGTCGCCGAGATAGAGCAGCGAGCGATGCCCATCGGCGGCGATCGCACGAGGCAGCCCGCCGCGAAACTGGTCGTTGAAGATCTCCAGTGAGAAGTAGCCGTTATATCCGGTCTCGGCGATTGCCGTTGCGAAAGCCGTTACCGGAAGGTCGCCTTCGCCCGGCATGTTGCGGTAATGCCGGCTCCAATGGAGAAGATCCATGTCGATGAGCGGTGCGTCCGCCAACTGGACGATGAAGATCTTCTCCTTCGGAATCGACCGGATCGAATTGATGTCGATCTTGCGTGAAAGACTGTGGAAGCTGTCGAGGATCAGGCCGACATTTGAGTGATCGGCCCTGCGCACGATTTCCCAGGCGTCGCGATGATCATTGATGTGCCGCCCCCAGGCGAGCGCTTCATAACCGACCCTCAGGCCTCGCCTTGCGGCGCGCTCGCCGAGCTCGTGAAAATCCGCCGCCGCCCGATCGATACCGCCGAGCGAGGCGGACGAGACGTTCGAGCAAACCAGAATGAGGTCGGCGCCAAGTTCCTGCATGACATCGAACTTTCGTTCGGCACGCTCGAAGGTACGGCTGCGCAAGGGCTCGGGCATGCCCTCGAAATCGCGGAACGGCTGAAACAGGGTGATTTCGAGCCCGCGGTCGCGCACCATCCTGCCGACATCCGCCGGGCTGCCGTCAAAGGCCAGAAAGTCGCTTTCAAAGATTTCCACGCCATCGAAGCCGGCTTTGGCGATCGCATCCAGCTTCTCGGGAAGCTCTCCGCTGATCGATACCGTCGCAATCGAAGTTTTCATCGGTCGGCTCCTGCAAGCTTTCTAAAGCGCGTCGCGATCTCTCAGATTCGCTGTTGGCGCTTTAGGTCTTTGTTTTTACGCATGCCGTTATCGCAAAACCGCTGGTCACTTTTGCGCGACATGCTCTAGAGTGCGGTCAGAAATTCCGGTCTTCCCCGAAGGCCGGCATCGAGCACCAGCACACGGCCGGCGAGCGGTTCGGCTTCCTTCTGCGCGGCCGAAAGGGGTTCGCTTGCCGACGTCACGTAGAGCCGGTCGAGATCTTCGCCCCCGAAGCAGCAGCAGGTCGGATGGCTGACGGGCAAGTCGACCGTTCGGTCGATCCTGCCGTCCGGACTGTAGCGCACCAGCCGGCCGCCCGCATATTCGGCATTCCAGAGAAAGCCTTCCGCATCGATGCAGGTTCCGTCAGGGCGCGCCGGGGCGGTCGTCGTCGTAAAAATCCAGCGGTCGCCGACATGGCCTGTCTCCGCATCATATTCGCATGCCCAGATCGTGTAGGCGCGTGTATCGGCGAAGTAGAGCCGCTGTCGTTCGGGATCGAAAGCCAGCGCATTGGGAATGGCGAGGCCATCGGCAAATGTGGTTATGCTGAGATCCGGCGAGATTCTGTAGATCGCGCCAACCGGCGCGTAGTCGGTTTCTCGCAATGTGCCGATCCAGAAATTGCCCGCGGAATCCGTCCGTCCGTCATTTTTCCGATGACCGGGCTGCCCCGGTTCCGGGTCGATGAGGAAGAGCTGTTTCCCCGTTTCCGGATCGTAGGTATACAGTCCGTCGTTGCAGGCAAGCAGCAATCCGCCGGCTTTGCGCAATGCGAGTGAACCTATCCGCCGCGCCGTCACCGCATGAGCGACAATTGTTCCGCTTTTCGGATCGCAGCTCCATAATGCCGGAGCAAGCACGTCCACCCACCACAATCGCTGACTGCGCCCACACCAGATGGGGCATTCTCCCAGTCTCGCGGGGGCGCAGTCGAGCGCTTCAATGCGCATGTTCTTCCTCGATATGCCCGCCCAGAAAGAGCTGGCCGACCCGCGGGTCGGCGAGGAGAGCGGAGGCCTTGTCGTGCATGCGGGTCTGGCCGAGCTCTAGCACGAGGCCGTAATCGGACATGGCGAGGGCCGACTTCGCGTTCTGTTCCACCATCAATATGGTAACGCCTTGGTCGCGCAGCTTTATCAGGGTCTGGAAGACCTCCTGCACGAGATTGGGCGACAGGCCGATCGAAGGCTCGTCGATCAGGATCAGCTTCGGATCGAGCAGCAGGGCACGGGCCACTTCCAGCTGCTTCTGCTGCCCGCCGGACAGTTCGATTGCCTTGCGGTCGCTGAATTTGCGCAGCATCGGAAACTGGTCCATCACCATGTCGATGCGCTTGCGCACCTTCGCCTGGTCGCTCGCAGTGATGCCGCCGAGCTCCAGATTATGGTAGACGGAAAGCTGGGGGACGACGTTGCGGCCCTGGGGGACGTAGGTGACGCCGTGCCCGATCATTTGCCGCGGCGTTTGTCTGGTCACGTCTTTGCCGTCGAGCAGGATCTGGCCGGAATTGATGTTCAACAGACCGAAAATGGCCTTGAATACCGTCGACTTGCCGGCGCCGTTCGGGCCGATGACCGTGGTGATCGACGCTTTCGGAATCGAAAAGGAAACGCCGTTCAGAATGGTGATCTTGCCGTAACCGCCATGGATGTTTTTCAGTTCAAGCATTCTCAGCCTCCGAGATAGGCATCAATAACGGTCTGGTTCGACCGGATTTCCTCCGGCGTGCCTTCGGCGATGATGCGGCCTTCCGCAAGGACGATGATGCGGGAGCACAGGCTCATCACGAACTCCATATTGTGTTCGATGACGACGAAGGTCGTGCCGTGCTCGGCATTGTAGGCGATGAGCCGGTCCTTGAGGTTGGCGAGCATCGTCAGGTTGACACCGCCAGCCGGTTCGTCGAGCAAGACGAGGCCGGGGCCGGCCATGAACGCCATCGCCGCATCCACCAGCTTCTGTTGGCCATAGGAAAGGGAGCCCGCCAGCGTGTCGCGCAGATGCCCGAGGCGAAAGAACGCGATCAGGCGCTCCGCCTCTGCCGTCAAGCCGGCATCGCCGGGGCCGAAGAGACGCGAGAGCATCGTACCGTGATGCTCCTGGCCGGCGAGGATGATGTTGTCGAGCACCGACATCTTCGGAAAGACCGAAAGCTGCTGAAAGGTTCGTCCGACGCCGAGCTTGTTGAGATCGGAGGCGCGCATGCCGGAGACGTTTTTACCGTTGACCGTCACTTCGCCCGTTTCCGGGGTCAACTGGCCGAGGATGCAGTTGAAGAGCGTCGACTTGCCCGACCCGTTGGGACCGATCAGGCCGAGGATCTCACCTTTGCTGACCTCGAAGGAAACACCGTCGACGGCGCGGATGCCGCCGAAACTCTTGCCGATGTTGCGGATGGAGAGGATGGGCGCGTTCATTTCAGGCTGGCTCCTTGCGCCATGTCTGCGCGGACCTGCTGCTTCGGCCGGAATTTGTCACGGATTCTGGAGCCGACGCCGATCAGTCCCGACGGCACGAAGATCAGCATGACGATGACCAGCGCCGAATAGATGATGAGATAATATCCTTCGGTAAAGCGCAGGACCTCAGGCAGCAGAATGACGACACCTGCTCCGACCAATGGCCCGATGAAGTATCCCGCACCGCCGACGATCACCATCAGCAGAATGCGAAGGGAATGGGCGAGCGCGAAGGACCCGGGCTCGATGAATTGAACGAGAGGCGTGATCAGCGTGCCGGCCAGCCCGCCATATGCGGAGCCGATGGCAAAGGCGAGAAGGGTGATGCGCCGCGTATCGACGCCGAGGCTCTCGGCGCGGACCGGATTTTCACGCAAGGCCTTGAACGCGCGTCCCCACGGCGAGCGCACGATCCCCCACATGACGAGTGCCGCGAGGACCGTGACGGTGAGCGTGAAATAGTAGAAAGGCAGCTGTTTCATCGTCGAGAACAGACCGAAATCCGGGCGAGGCATGCCGACGAGCCCGATGCTGCCGCCGGTCAGCCAATCCTCGTTCCTGAGCACGAGGAAGACGAGCGTATTGAAGGCAAGCGTCACGAAGGCGAGAAAATGGCCTTTGACGCGCAACGCCGGATAGCCGAGGAGCAGACCCACGACGAAACATGCCAGCAGCGCCAGCGGCATGGCCATGACCCAATGCCAGCCGGCGAGTGTCAGCAGCGCGGTTATGTAAGCACCGATCGCCATGAACGAAGCCTGCGCCAGCGAAATCTGGCCGGCATAGCCGAGCGTCAGGTTCAATCCCATGGCGGCGATCGTAAAAATGAGCCAGGAGGTCAGAACGTAGATGATGTAGTTCTTCTGGCCGATGGGAGCGACGATCGCCAGCGCAAGAAGCGCCAGGATGATCGCGACACGCATTTTGGAGCTTCTCATCATCAGACGGCCCTTCCTTCGGATGTTCCCATGATGCCCTGCGGCCTGACGAGGATGATGACGATCAGGAGGAGGAGGGGCAGGGCGGCACGATATTCCGCCGTGACATAGGCTGCGGTCAGGTTGTCGAGAACGCCGATCAGCAGGCCGCCGACCAGCGCGCCCCTTATCTGGTTGAAGCCGCCGACGATTGCCGCGATGAAGGCGATCAGGCCGAGCGTCTCGCCGTTCGAAAACTTGGCGAGATAGACAGGCGTGATGAGATAGGATGCCAGTGCTGCGAGTGCTGCGTTGATCAGGAAAGTATAGAGGACCATGCGCTTGACGTTGACGCCGAGGATTTCCGCGACTGCGGGATTCTGTGCGGTCGCCTGCATGGAGCGCCCGGTACGCGTGCGATTCAGGAACAGGGTCAAGAGGACGACGATGCCGAGACAAAGCACGAGGTTGAAAACATCCTGCATCGACAGAACGGCGCCGAACACGTTGATCGGATCGTTCGGGAACATGGCGGGAAACGGCTGGGCTTCGGCCGAGTAGAATTCCTTGACGCTCTCCTTCAAGAGAATTCCGAGCGCCATGGTCGCAATGATCAGGGTGATCCCGCCGTGCGGAAGTATGGGCTCTACCATCAGCTTCTTGAAAAGGACGCCGAGAATGATAATCGACAAGATGAGCCCGGCGAGCAGGGCAGCCCAAAACGGCATGCCGAGAATGCTCATGCAGGCGAGTACGAAGAATGCCGGCAGCATGACGAATTCGCCCTGGGCGAAATTCACCGTCTGCGCCGCCTGCCATACCAGCGTGAAACCGATCGCGACGAGCGCATAAATGGAGCCGGTCGCCAGACCGGACAGTAAGACCTGTAGGAATTGAGACATCGTGCCATTCTCTCGAAGGGCCGCGGCGGCGGAAGCGGCCGCGGCTGTGTCGGGGATCGATCAGTTGGCCGGAACGGTTCCGATCACAACCGGCGAGCCATTCTTCACCTGGACCATGAAGCTCGGACGCGACATTTCACCATGCTCGTCCCAGCAGGTGTCGAGAAGGATCTTCGGATAGTCCGCGGCCTTCAGGCACAACCCATGCATTTTCTCGGAGAAGGCTTCGCCGTCGAATTCGCCGACCATCTCGGTGACGTATTTCGTCGTCCAGGCGCCGATATAGCCCTTGATGGCGTCATGTGTCGGCTTGCGCTTGTATGTC
Organism: Rhizobium sp. NXC14; assembly: GCF_002117485.1. Taxonomy (NCBI): domain Bacteria; kingdom Pseudomonadati; phylum Pseudomonadota; class Alphaproteobacteria; order Hyphomicrobiales; family Rhizobiaceae; genus Rhizobium; species Rhizobium sp. NXC14. The sequence continues at coordinate 732,786 of NZ_CP021033.1, read as the reverse complement.
TCTTCGAATTTCTTATCGAAAGCGCCGATACCGGGAACATCCGTTGCCGCTGCTGTCAGGCCGACATGGGCGATGGCGCCATCGGCGGCAGGGCCAGCAAGCTCGACGACCTTGGCTTCGGTAAGCGTGACCTCTCCCAGGAGCGGCATGGGCAGGGTCTGTTTCCTGGCTTCGATCAGGAACCGGGCCGATTCTTCCTGGTTCATGTAAACGAAGACCGCGTCGGGATTGGCTTCCTTGAGTTTAGCGACGTCGGCTGCATAGTCGGCTTGCCCCTGTTCGGAAGAAACATCGGCGATAACGTCGATCCCGGCCTTCTTCATTTCTGCGGCGAAAACATCGTGGCCGCCTTTGCCGAATTCGTTGTTCACCCAGGCGATGCCGACTTTTTTGGCCTTGAGCGTATCGGTAAAATAGCTCACCAGCGCGGGGATGCCTTTCTGCGAGCCCGACGAGGTGCGGAAGACGAAGGGATTGCCTTTCTGCACGATGCTCGGAGATTCCGATCCGACGAATTGCGGGATGCTGTTCTGCTGGGCGACGAGCATGTTGACCATTGTCGAGCCCGAATAGATCGTGCCGAGGATCGCATACGCCTCTTCGTCGATCGCCTTCTGAACGAGGGCGCGCGAAACCTGCGGATCCGTCTGAGTGTCGTATTCGCCAAGTTCGATCTTCTTGCCGAGAATCCCGCCCTCGGCATTGATTTCCTCTACCGCGATCTTGATGCCGTCACGCCAGTTCGTTCCCGAGGGTGCGCCGGCGCCGGACAGTTCGGCCACCATGCCGAGCTTCACCGTGTCTTCGGCATGAGCCACGCCGAGACCGGCCAGCAGCGCGGCCGAAATTGCAATGAGTTCCTTTCGGTACATGTAGTCCTCCCAGTTAAAAATAGACTGGTTTTTTACGGCGCCGTCTCCATGCGCCACCAGGCTTCACGTCAGCAGGAGACGAAAGCTAGCCACTTTTCAAGTGCAGTTCCGGTTGCGCCGGTCGCGACAGCAAAAAGTCCACAAGCGTAACGGCTTGCGCGTCGAACATTCCGGCGCCCGTCATCGTCCGGCATCCACGCCGGCGGGCTTCTTCGATCAGCGGCGGCATTTCCGGCTTCGTGATGACGCAGGCTACGAATTGCCAAGACTCGAGCTTCGAGACATCGACCGGCAGGGGATCATGCGGCCGCATGCCGAGAGGCGTCGCGTTGGCGACGAGATCATAGCCCGTAGGATCGGCGCTGCCACGGCGCACACGACCCGGGAATTGCTGCTCGAGCTTTGCTACGACAGTGTCGCGCCGCGCAACGTCGATATCGTGTATGGCAAGCACCGCGGCGCCACGCCTCATGATCTCGACCGCGATTGCCGAGCCGGCGCCGCCACAGCCGACCAGCAGGCATTTGCGATCGGCAACGGAAAATCCCTCGGCTTCTATCCCGTCGAGATAACCAAGCCCGTCCGTATTGTCGCCGTGCCAGCCCTCCTTGGTCCGGCGCACGACATTTGCCGCCTCTACGAAGACGGCACGGTCGCTCGCCGTCGTGCAAAGCGTGAATGCGGCTTGCTTATGCGGAACGGTAACGAGGATGCCTCCAATATTATGCACCGAATGAAGCGCACGAAAAAGATGAGAAAGATCGCAGGCGTTGACATGCATCGGGACAACGACGGCGTCCTGCTGACGATCCGCAAGCAAGCCGGTAATGGCGGCCGGCGAGCGAACCTGAGCGATGGGGTCGCCAACAACCGGAAAGAGCCTCGTATTTCCCGAAGGGATGATACCCGTCATGTGTCGTCCGTTTCACCGGGAGAGGGGAGGGACGGGCCTTCCCGTCATCCGTCTCCCGAAGCAGTCGATCCTGCGCTCAAGCAGCGCATTTCGATTGAAGCCTAGCGAACCCCGGGCGGCATATCGAGTATCATTTTGGCAGGCTTCCATAACATCATGTTAATGCCTGATTGCGTGTCCATGCAGGGTGCGGGCGCGACAGATCCGCATGCCTGCTAGCTCCGGCTATTCCTCCGTTTCGTCTTTTTCTCGGGAGATTTGAGTGAACTGACGCTGTTCATCTCCTGGCGAAGAAGCGATCGGAAATCCTCTGCATAGACGGAAAGGGGTAGATCCTTGCGGTAGGCAATGAAGGTGTGAAAGATGCTGTCGGCGTCGATCTCGATGCTTTTCAACCCGCGAACGACGCCATGCGCCACGGTGAATTCATCGATGATCGCGATCCCCAGCCCGGCTGCGACGAGGCTGCAGACCGTCGTGCCGAAGCGAGCCTTGATGTTCATCTGGTAATCGACATGATTGTCTGTGAACATCGCCGCCATGACTGCCCCATACGGGTCCTTGGGATTGATGCCGATGAGTGGATATTCGGACATCTCCTGGGGCGTGATCTTGTCTTTGATCGCAAGTGGGCTCGTCTCCGGGACGATACATAGGAGCCGGCCGCTCGCCAGCGGCTCGAATTCGATCAGCGGATGGTCGAAGCGCGAGGAGATCGCGACCAGTTCGCCGCGGCCGAGAAGCAGGTAATCGATAGCCTCTTCAATCTTGAGTATGTTGAGGTCGAGCCCGAGATCCGGAAAACGTTGCCGCAATCTCGCGACTGTCCTCGGGACCATGACATTGGCGATGCTCGGCACGGAGGCGATGCAAAGCTCCTGGCTTTGGCCTCGGCCCAGTCCCGCGACGGCCGATTGCAGATCGTCGATCTTCCGGTGCACCACGTCAAGCAGATCGAAAATGTTGCGCGCCTGCGAGGTGGGAACAAAACGGCCGGCTCGCCGGTCGAAAAGCCGGATCCCAAGCGAATCTTCCGTGTATTTCATCAGGCGGCTGAGGCCGGGAGCGGACACGTTGAGAAGCTTGGCGGCGCCCGCTATGCTGCCGGTGACCATGATGGCTCGTATGACCTCGATTTGTCGGAGTGTGAGCATCGATACTGGACCTGCAAAAGCTGATATGGCGCGCGGCATATGCAATTGGAACCACGTATACGCAAGTGTTCCGAAGGTTCCTGAGGACTGTATTGACGAGGTTTCTACTGCTCAGATTTCAATTTAAATTTCCAATTTTTCGCTAACGGTCGGCCTCCGCTTGAAAAAAAACATACTCGCCTTCGATCACGCCGTTAATCCGGCAAGGCGGCCGCCTAGCAATATCCTAGTGGTTGAGCCAATAGCGCATCTGCTATCTGGATTCCGCAAATCCATTAGACGCGTTTCTGACTGCACTGCCCAGCAATTTCCCGGACCACATCTGCGCAACACGTCACTGCCGGCGTCGCGCACCAGCGACAGCAAGCTGTCCGGTCCTTTGCGGAAGTCGATGGGATGGCTGGCGAGGAACACCTTTACACCCGCGGGGATCATGCCGAACGAACCGCTCGGATAACGCGCTGCAGATGAGCCTCGTCGACATGCCCGCCTGCCCGCACGATAACATCGCCAATGATGATTTCCACGATGGGGTCGGGGCCGTCGTGCGCGAAGGAACGCCGGAGAACTAGGCCCACGGCGAACCAAGATGCTAAGCGTTAGCAGGCTCATAGCTATTCGCGCAGGTGGTTTGCGGTTCGATTCCGTTCAAGAGCTGTGGTCTCACTTAAGTCTCGGAGGCTAGCATCGCCACAAGCGGCCTCTAAATCTCAATCGTCATCTGCTGTGCTTGTGGTGGGATGCTTACGTATTTGGGCCGGTACGGAAGTTGGAAATAACAGCCTCAGCCAGCCGCCCTGATTGTCTGGCCGCCTCCACATGGCTGGAGATAGTCCGATTGAGCGCCCTGGCCGTCTAGAATCCACGTTCCCTTAGCAAAGCGGCCAAGGCCTCGTCCGACCAACCCGCCATCTCAAACAGCGTTTCATATGGATTACTCGCCTCGATGCCGAGTGTAGCCGCAAATGCGGGCTCGGTTTTCATGCCATCGGCTCGAAGCTGCATTACTGCCGCGTGGAAGCGGCTTCCGCCGATCCTCAGCAGCCGGTGCTCCACCTGAAAATGCTTCCAGCCGTGCTGCTCGGGCACCGGCAGAGGCTGACCAAATAGTTCGAACGTCCAATCAGCGGCGGCAAACGAGGCGATGATCGGGTTTTCTCGACCGGTCCACTGTCGGACGGAAAATTCATCGCATGTGGAATATGCATCCCAAACGGCTCGGGTGAATACATGTGGATCTGGAGCGTAGCAGAGGACGTCTATATCGCTGGTGGGCAGATCAATGCCCAGAGGCGGCGTACCCGCGACGTGGGGATCGAATGGAGCCAAAATCTCCAGAAGCTTTATGCGGCTTAACGCGTCCGTAAAGGGAGGTCTCGTCATGCAGATCAAATTACTCGAGCGAAGGATTATTACAACGCGCATCGCCGCCATACCCTCGATGCCACGAAGTCAATTGGGTATCGCCGATTAAGACAAGCACCGAGCCGTCGATCAGCGGAGGACCTGGTTTGGAGATGTCACCGGTGAGGCCACGGGCATACGTTGCCGATGGTCTGGTTCTTCAGACTAGGTCATGAAATTCATCCTACTTGCTGCTCTGCGGCAAATACTTAAGGATGCAGATCAACGCATCGGGGGCGGCCATGTTCAACAATAGATCGACTCTTAGAGTCGCACTTTGTCCCGGAATTTGGGCAACCTGACCAAATCATATTCGATAAAATATTCAATTTTGCTGGTGGGGTTTGCATGCATACCAGAAATCGACCGTCGGTGACTGCCGGATTCTGGGTACGCAGACGTGTGAAGCAACAGATCATCCCACCCGTCGCACCGAGCCGAATGAACAACAGCCATTCAGCCACAAACGAAAACCGGGGACGATTGATGACAGACACAAGCTTATATGAACCGGCCGACCGCGGGCGTCGCGAGATGCTTGGCCTGGGGCTCGGCGTGACGGCGCTCGCGTTGCTTCCAAGCTGGCCGGTCGCAGCCCAGTCAAACACAGCCCAAAGGCCAACCTTCGAAAGGGACCAAAGCATGGCCACTGTCACCACACGCGATGGCGTTGAGATCTTCTATAAGGACTGGGGTCCGAAGAACGCCCAGCCCATCATGTTCCACCACGGGTGGCCCCTGTCATCAGACGACTGGGACACGCAGATGCTGTTCTTCCTGCAGCACGGCTATCGCGTCGTTGCTCACGACCGGCGAGGGCATGGGCGCTCGGCACAGGTGAGCGAAGGTCATGACATGGATCATTATGCCGCCGACGCAGCAGCAATCGTCGAGCATCTTGATCTTAGAAATGTCGTGCATATAGGCCATTCCACCGGTGGTGGGGAAGCGACGCATTACGTGGCCAAGCATGGGCAGCCGCAAGGCAGGGTTGCCAAGCTGATCATTATCGGTGCGGTTCCCCCAATCATGGTGAAAACGGCAGCCAATCCCGGCGGCCTGCCAATCGAGGTGTTCGACGGACTGCGTAAGGCGCTGGCCGATAACCGTTCCAAATTCTATATAGATCTGCCGTCGGGTCCTTTCTACAGCTATAACCGGCCCGGCGCGCAGCCGATCCAGGCCGTCATCAACAATTGGTGGCGACAGGGCATGATGGGCGGCGCGAAGGCGCATTATGACGGGATCAAAGTCTTCTCCGAGACCGATTTCACGGAAGACCTGAAGATCATCACCGTACCCACGCTGGTTATGCACGGTGACGACGATCAGATCGTGCCGATCGCGGACTCCGCGCTTCTATCGGCAAAGCTGCTGAAGAACAGCACGCTGAAGGTCTACGAGAAGTTCCCCCACGGCATGTGCACGACCCATGCCGATGTGGTGAATCCCGATCTCCTGACCTTCGTGAAGGGCTGAGTCAGTGGAGGCCGGCGTCCCGGACGCCGGCTCTCGGCCCGCATTCCAATGGAGACATGTTCATGAAAATCGTCGTTATCGGCGGTAGCGGACTAATCGGGTCGCGCACCGTCACCCTGCTGCGCGATGCAGGTCACGAAGTGCTCGCCGCCTCGCCTGGCACCGGCGTCAACACGCTCACTGGCGAAGGGCTCTCGGAAGCCCTTGCCGGCGCGGAAGTGGTGGTCGATGTTGCCAACTCACCCTCATTCGAACCGCAAGCGGTGCTCGCCTTCTTCGAGGCCTCGGGCCGTAATCTGCTCGCCGCCGAACGTGCGGCCGGTGTGCGCCATCATGTGGCTCTGTCGATCGTTGGCACGGACCGCATGCCTGACAACGCTTATTTCCAGGCCAAGGTGGCGCAGGAGAAGCTTGTCGAAGGCTCGGGCGTCCCCTTCAGCATCGTGCGCGCCACCCAGTTCATGGAATTCCTCGGCGCCATCGCCGATGCCAGTGTCGTCGATGGGATCGTCCGTCTACCGCAGGGTCTGTTCCAGCCGATTGCCGCGGACGATGTGGCAGCCATCGTAGCAGAAACCGCTACTGGCGCGCCGCGGGGCGAGCACTTCGACATCGCGGGCCCTGACCGTGCGCCTTTCGACTGGATCGTCGCGCGCTATCTCGAGGCGATCGGCGACGGCCGGCGGGTCGTGAGTGATCGCGAAGCGCGATATTTCGGCGGCACGGTCGTGGAGACGTCGCTGGTGCCGCTTGGCGAAGCGAGACTCGGTCGCATCTCGCTCGAAGGCTGGCTGCGCGGCCACCGATCCACCTGATGCTTCCAACCTTCAAGGATATCCCATGAAATACTATCTTCTCCCGCTGCTCCTGGCTTCCGCTCACACCGCTCCGGCACTTGCCGACAACGTGCCGGGGGCCAAGAACGCGAAGGTCACGCTCGTCTATGAGCATGCGCTTCCAGATGTTCCAGGTAAGAGCATTCGGGGCGTCCTCGTCGAATACGGTCCCGGCGGCTACTCTCCGGCACACACGCATGCGAAGTCGGCGATCATCTATGCGACGGTCCTGGAAGGTGCCGTGAAGAGCCAGATCAACGGAGGCCCAGTTCGGACCTTCAAGGCTGGCGAAAGCTTCACGGAATTGCCGGGCGACCATCACGGCGTCAGTGCAAATGCCAGTGACAAGGAGCCGTCGAAACTGCTGGCGGTGTTCGTCGTCAATACCGACGAGAAGGTGCTGACCATCCCGGATCAGAAGTAATCTGCAGCCGCCGCCCGCCACCCAGCGGGCGGCCCCATTCAGCAAGCACCGGAGTTGATCATGACCGAATCTGCCAGTCGAATGCTTGCGGGGGTGTCCGTTCCCGACACACCGCTCGTAAACAAGACGATCGACTACGCGCGTAAAAACTGCGAGCCCTATCTGTTCAACCACGTGGTCCGTTCCTGGTTATTCGCGGTCCGGCTTGGCCAGATCGATAGCATCGAACACGATGCGGAAGTCGTTGCCGTCGGGACGCTGCTGCACGACATTACGTTGAACGAAAGGTTCGCCGGACCCCGCCGTTTCGAGGTGGAAGGGGCGGATCTTGCGCGAACATTTGCGACACAAAGCGGTGTCGATGGTCGTCGCGCGCAATTGATCTGGGATAGCGTCGCTCTCAACTCGACGCCTTCGATCGGTCTGTACAAGGAGCCGGAGGTTGCGCTCTGCACTGCGGGGATCGGCCTCGATGTCATCGGTTGGCGCTACAGCGCTCTTTCCTCTGGCGACATGGCCAGAATCGTTTCGGAGTTCCCCAGGCTCGAAATGAAGCAAAAGATGACGAAGTGCTTTTGCTGTATCGTCGAACGGAATGCGGAGACGACATATGACAACTTCGCGCGCGATTTCGGCGAACGTTTCGTTCAGGGCTACAAGGCTCCCTCGGTAGTGGATCTCGTCCTGAACGCCCCCTTCGGCGAATGAAGGTCAGCTGCGACTCTCCAATCACTAGCGTTTTGCCGGGGGTCGGTCAGGGCGCCGCCAATTGATGCTCATATTTGAGCATCCAGTCACGCATCTCGCGAAGCATCGGCATCAGGTCGATCCCGGCCTGCGATAGCTCGTACTCGACGCGAGGCGGAATCTCCGCGAAGGCATTGCGGATCACGATGCCGTTGTTGGCGAGGTCGCGCAGCTGCTCGGTCAGCATATGCTGAGTCACCCCCGGTAGCCGTCGGCGCAATTCGCCGAACCGGAGCGGCCCTTCGACCAGGATGCAGACGATTTCGATCTTCCACTTGCCGGTAATTGCACGAATGGCGCGCTGGAAGCGCAGGATATCGATCGCCTCCGGGCCAGTGCATCCCGCGCATTCGTCTTCGTCGTAGACACGCGGCTCAATGGTCTGATTCTTCATACTAGGTCCGAAAATCCATCCTACTTGATAATCTCATATAACAGCTGGATGTTGCGGTAAAGCAAACAATCAGAGCGACATAATGAGCAAGATATTGGTTACAGGTGGTTCGGGTTTTGTCGGCAGTCACGTCGTTGCAAAGCTTCTGAAGGAAGGCCATGAGGTTCGTACGACAATACGCAGCGCCGGGCGTGAAGCCGAAGTTCGAGAAATGGTGCGCAATGCTGGCCTGCAGGTCGGCAAGGAGCTTTCTTTCAGCTTGGCGGATCTGACCGATGACCATGGCTGGCCGGCCGCCGTTGCCGGTTGCGACTATGTGCTCCACGTGGCTTCGCCATTTCCACAGCAAGCACCCGAGAACGAGGAAGAACTGATCGTTCCGGCCCGTGACGGCACCTTGCGCGTCCTGCGCGCCGCAAGAGATGCCGGTGTGAAGCGCGTCGTGCTGACTTCCTCCTTTGCAGCCATCGGCTACGGTCACGTCAACTACGACAAGGTCTTTGACGAGGAGGATTGGACCAACCCGAACGGGCCGGACGTGCAACCCTATATCAAATCGAAGGTCCTTGCCGAGCGAGCCGCCTGGGACTTCATCGACAGGGAGGCGGGCGCTCTCGAAATGTCGGTCGTCAACCCTGTGGGAATTTTCGGGCCGGTTCTGGGGCCGGACATTTCTGCCTCGATCGCTTTCATCAAACAGCTGCTGCAGGGCGCTCCGCCCCTGCCTGGCTTGAGCTTCGGCATGGTAGATGTCCGTGATCTGGCGGACCTACACATCCTTGCGATGACGGCGGAGGCGGCTAGGGGACAGCGCTTCATCGGTGTGAGCGGTGACGTCGTCACGCTCTTCGATATGGCGAAGACCCTCAGGGAAAAGCTGGGCGAACTCGCTTCGATGGTGCAAACACCGGAGATGGAAAAGGTAGCAAGCGGGCCCATTCGCAGGAGCAGCAGCGAGAAGGCTATGCGAGTGCTGGGATGGCGTCCTCGGGCTCAGGAGGAAACCATCATCGATACCGCCCGGAGTCTATTTCGTTATGGCGTCGTAAGCTCGATTTAACGGCCACTGCGTGTCTTGGTGTCGGTTGGGCGAATGCGATTTGCGGTATTTGTTCTGATCTCTGCAGCCGCTATGTCTAACGAGGTCGTTCCTGATATGTTCCATATTATGAAAGCGACCGTTTTCCAGTCCGACGCCCCGCTCGACGAGCGCCGCGTCATCATAAGACGCCACGACGGCGATGTGGAGATGGTGGAACTGCCTTGGGGGCTGCGTCCCCGAGACGGCGGACCGCGCGCCGTCGATGTCGTCCGGTCTGAAGGAAGGACGTTTCCAACCCATCGCTGCCTGGTGCCGGCGTCGGAGTTTCGTCATAAGAATTTCAGCTTCTCGCTCGCGAATGGCGACTGGTTCTATTTCGCGGGGATCTGGCGCCCGGCGACTGAGGATTGGCCTGAGGCATATGCCATCCTGACCATCGATGCGAATGCGGATATTGCGCCCTACCACGATCGTCAAATGGCGGTGCTGACGCGCGATCAACGCATGGCATGGCTCGATTGTCTTCTCCCGGAAGACGAAATCCTGCGGCCGCTGCCGGGAGGGACGTTCCGCGTCAAGCGCCACGCGGGCGCGCCTGCCCAGCCGATGCTGGCCGTCTAAAGCGCCAACCGCAACTGCGGCTCCCTTCCAGAAGCTTGCCGTTCCAAAGAGGACAGGGTGACACCGAGCAGGCGAATACCCTTGCGCGGCGGAAAGATCGGCCCCAGCAGTAGGCCGACGATCTCTTCGAGGTCAGAGATCGCCGGCAGAGGGGCCACAACTGTCTTGCTGCGGCTGATCTGGTTGAAGTCGGCATATTTGACCTTGAGCGTCACCGTCTTGGCGCCGATCCCATTGGCCTCGCAATAACCCCATACCTTTTCGATCAACGGCTGGAGTCCTTCGCGGGCCGGCTCGTACGCATGGAGATCCTGCGAAAACGTATCCTCGGCGCCGACGGATTTCCGCACTCGGTTTGGCTTGACCTGGCGCTCGTCAATGCCGCGGGCAATGCCGTAGAAATAGGGTCCTGACTTGCCGAAATGTTCGACCAGGAATTCGAGCGTCTTCTCCTTGAGATCGGCGCCGGTGTCGATACCGAGCCGACGCATCTTTTCCGCCGTCGCCGGTCCGACGCCATGGAATTTCTTGACGGGAAGCTGTTGAACGAAGGCCGGCCCGTTTTTTGGCGTGATGACGGCTTGGCCATTGGGTTTGTTGAGGTCGCTTGCCATCTTGGCGAGGAACTTGTTGTAGGAAATTCCAGCCGACGCGTTGAGGCCAGTGACTTGTTTGATCCTGGCGCGGATCTCCAGTGCGATCTCGGTGGCGATCTCCATGCCCTTGAGATTATGCGTCACGTCGAGATAGGCTTCGTCGAGCGACAGCGGCTCGATGAGAGGTGTATATTCGGCAAAGATCTCACGGATCTGCTGGGATACAGCCTTGTAGACGTCGAAGCGCGGTGGCACGAAAATCAGCTCCGGACATTTTCGTTTGGCAGTCACCGACGGCATTGCCGAGTGGACGCCGAATTTGCGGGCCTCATAGCTCGCGGCCGCCACCACGCCCCGCGCCGCGGATCCGCCGACGGCGATCGGCTTGCCGCGTAACTCCGGATTATCGCGCTGCTCGACCGATGCGTAATAGGCATCCATATCTACATGGATGATTTTTCGGACCGGGGTTGAGCTCGTGTCGTTCATGGTGGCTTCAGCAATCGCGATTGCGTCGGCAGCTGGAATTTCGCGCCGAAACAAAGAGGGAACATAACAGCCTTCGGTGCCATATCAACCGGATTCAATAAGCGCTATGTCCGCCGCGACGCAAAGGGCAGGTTCAAGGAAAGCGTCGACGTCTCGCGATCGCTTTCCGCCGACAAGCGCCAGAAGGCGAAACATGGGCCAAGCAAGGTGAGGGCGACAAGGGCGATCGCAAGCACTGATTTCGGAAAACTTGCCTGCACCGCCGACCCTCTCCGATCGCCCATCGTTGGGTGGTGGGGTCGGCGCCTGCGAAAAAATTCCTAGTGCAGCCATCGATTTGAATCGCTTTATGGAATCCTTGCGAGCAGCATTGCGCTCAACTTGAGCGCGCCGATTGCGCATTGACTCGTTTTCGCTTTGAGAACAAATAAAGAACATATCGCCTCTTCTCAAGTTGAATTCAGGTCGCTGTAAGGAGATCATGACCATAACCGTCGCCACTTCGAACGCCGTTCTTGACGAGTTGCGCGAGAAAATCGCCAGCCTGAAAGGGACAGGCTTGCGCCGTCAGGGCGTCCTGCCGTTCGGTGTTGCCGAGATCGATGCGCAGCTGCCCGGAGGTGGTCTGGCCTATGGCGCGCTGCATGAAGTGGCCGGCGGCGGCAATGGCGCGATCGATGGGGCTGCCGCGGCCCTCTTCATCGGTGGCATTGCGGCGCGCACCACCGGAAAGGTGGTCTGGTGCCTGACGCGCTTCGATCTCTTCTTTCCCGCGCTCGCCCAGGTCGGGCTTCATCCGGACCGCGTTATCTTCGTCGAGTGCGACAAGGAAGAGACGGTGCTCGCAAGCTTCGAGGAGGCGCTGCGCTATGGCGGGCTTGGCGCCGTCGTTGCCGAACTGGTGCGCCTGCCGATGACAGCCTCACGCCGGCTGCAGTTGGCGGCTGAAAAGTCCGGAACACTCGGACTGGTGATCCGCCGCTGGCGGCGGCAGACGGAAGCCTCCGACTTCGGCATGCCGACGGCGGCGGCAACGCGCTGGCGAATCTCGGTGCTGCCGTCTGAACCGCTTCCCGTGCCGGGCGTCGGCAGGGCGCGCTGGTTGGCGGAACTGATGCGGGTGAGGGCAGGCGAGGGAGGAGAATTCATTATCGGAGCATGCGATGGCCAGGGTCGTATCTGTCTTTCTTCCGACACTGCCGACCGACCGGATCAGGCGAGCCGATCCTTCGCTCTCGGTTGAAACACCGCTGGTGGTGATCGCCAAGAGCGGCTCGAAGCGATGGATTGCGGCAGCCGATCAGGCAGCGCTCAAGCTCGGCCTTCGTGTCGGCATGCCGGCCGCCAAGGCGCAGGCGCTCGTTCAAGGCCTGATGATGATCGATGCCGATCCGACGGCCGATCTCGCGGCACTCGAACGGCTGACGCTCTGGGCCTTGTCGCAATATTCTCCCGTCGTTGCCCTGGATCCTCCCGACGGCATCGTCATGGACACGGAAGGCGCCGACCATCTTCAGGGTGGCGAAGACCTTATGTTGTCAGGCCTCGTCAATCGCTTCCGCGGCCGCGGTCTTGCAGCGCGCGCGGCGATCGCCGACACCTGGGGTGCGGCGCATGCACTCGCTCGGTCGACCGATCGCGAGACGATCATCATTCCGCGCGGCGAAACCGCTAAAGCCATCAACCGGTTGCCGCTGTCATTGCTGCGGTTGCCGGCTGACATCGTCGGAAGCCTCCGCACCCTCGGCTTTACCAGCGTGGGCGAGCTTGCGGCCACGCCGCGAGCGCCGCTGACGCTGCGTTTCGGGCCGGAAGTCGGACGGCGCCTCGACCAGATGTTCGGCCGGCTCGCCGAGCCGATCGATCCCATTCGGCCGGCTGATCTGGTCGAGGTGCATAAATCCTTTGCCGAGCCGATCGGCGCAGCCGAAACGATCGAGAAATATGTGAGCCGCCTCGTGCGGCAGCTCTGTCTTAAGCTCGAAAAGCGCGGGCTTGGCGTGCGGCGCGCCGACCTCATTGTTCATCGGGTCGACAACACCATCCAGGCGCTCCGGGCAGGCACGGCCAAACCTGTCCGCGACATCGCCTGGCTGACAAAACTGTTCAAGGATCGCATCGAGAAGATCGAGCCTGGCTTCGGTATCGAGAAGCTCAGCCTCGCCGCCATCCTCGCTGAGCCGCTCATCGAAACACAGTCGGCGTCATCGCTGATCGAAGAGCAGGTAACCGATGTGACGCCGCTCATCGATGTGCTCGGCAATCGCGGCGGCCAGCGGATTTTCCGGGTGGCACCCGTGGCAAGCGATGTCCCGGAACGCAGCGTGCAGCGGATCGCGCCGACGGCGCCGGAAGACGGCGCCACCTGGCCGTTGCATTGGCCGAGACCGTCGCGGCTTCTGGCCCATCCCGAACTGATCGAAGTGATTGCGCTTCTGCCCGATCATCCGCCGTTCTCCTTTACGTGGCGCGGCAAGCGGCGCCGGGTGAAACGCGCCGACGGCCCGGAGCGGATTTTTGGCGAATGGTGGCAACGCAGCTCGGAATGGATCGCCGTTCGTGACTACTTCGTCGTCGAGGACGATGCCGGCGAGCGCTTCTGGATTTTCCGATCCGGCGATGGCGTCGATGCGGAAACCGGATCGCACAAATGGTTCCTGCATGGAGTGTTTGCGTGATGCGCTATGCCGAACTGCAGGTGACCACGCATTTCTCTTTCCTGAGGGGAGCAAGCTCGGCGGAGGAACTGTTCGCGACCGCAAAGCTCATGGGCATCGAAGCGCTGGGCGTCGTCGACCGCAACAGCCTCGCCGGCATCGTCCGGGCGCTGGAGGCGTCGCGCGCCACGGGCCTCCGGCTCGTTGTTGGCTGCCGGCTCGACCTGCAGGACGGCATGTCGATCCTCGTCTACCCCACCGATCGGGCGGCCTATTCACGATTGACGCGGCTGCTGACGCTCGGCAAGGGCCGGGGCGGGAAAGCCAACTGCATCCTACATCTCGATGATGTCGCGCTCTATGCCGAAGGGCTGGTCGGCATCCTCGTGCCGGATATGCCGGACGACACCTGCGCCGTGCAGCTCAGGAAGATGGCCGAGGTCTTCGATGATCGCGCCTATGTTTCGCTTTGCCTGCGCCGGCGGCCCAACGATCAATTGCGTCTGCATCAACTGTCGAACCTGGCGGTGAAGGATCGGGTGAAGACCGTCGTCACGAACGATGTGCTGTTTCATGAACCCGGCCGGCGCCAGCTGCAGGATGTCGTCACCTGCATTCGAACCGGCACCACCATCGACGATGTCGGCTTCGAGCGCGAGCGCCACGCCGATCGGTTTTTTAAGCCGCCGGAAGAAATGGCGCGTCTGTTTCCCCGATACCCGGAAGCCCTGGCGCGCACGATGGAAATCGTCAAGCGGTGCAGATTCTCGCTGAAGGAATTGGTCTATCAATACCCCGAAGAGGCGCTGATCCCGGGCATGACGGCGCAGCAGTCGTTGGAGCGCTACACCTGGGAGGGCGTGAAGACGCGCTATCCAGAAGGTCTGCCAACTCACGTCGAAAAGACCATCCGCCACGAGCTGGCGCTGATCGAGACGATGAAATACGCCCCCTTTTTTTTGACGGTGTTCTCGATCGTCCGCTACGCCCGATCGCAAGGCATTCTCTGCCAGGGGCGGGGATCGGCTGCCAATTCCGCCGTCTGCTATGTGCTCGGCGTCACCTCGATCGACCCGGAAACCAATGATCTCCTGTTCGAACGGTTTGTCAGCCAGGAGCGCGACGAGCCGCCCGACATCGATGTCGACTTCGAGCATGAGCGGCGTGAGGAGGTAATCCAATGGATCTACAAAACCTATGGCCATGACAAGGCCGCACTCTGTTCGACCGTCACCCGTTACCGCGCCAAGGGCGCCATTCGCGATGTCGGGAAGGCGCTCGGCCTGCCCGAGGACCTGATCAAGGCGCTGTCATCAGGCATCTGGTCCTGGTCGGAAACCGTCGGGGAGAGCCAGGTGCGCGACCTCGGCCTCAATCCGGAGGACCGACGTCTCGCTCTGACCCTGCGGCTCGCGCAGCAGCTGATGGGAGCCCCGCGCCATCTCGGTCAGCATCCCGGAGGTTTCGTGCTCACCCATGACAGGTTGGATCATCTCGTGCCGATCGAACCGGCGGCGATGGTTGACCGCCAGGTGATCGAATGGGACAAGGATGACGTCGAAGCACTCAAAATGATGAAGGTCGATGTATTGGCCCTGGGCATGCTGACCTGCATGGCCAAGGCCTTCGCGCTGATCAGCGAGCACAAGCACCAGGCCCTCGACCTCGCCACCATCCCGCAGGAGGACCCGGCGACCTATGCGATGATCCGCAAGGCCGACACGCTCGGTACCTTCCAGATCGAATCCCGCGCCCAGATGTCGATGCTGCCACGCATGAAGCCGCGGACCTTCTACGATCTCGTCATCCAGGTGGCGATCGTCCGCCCGGGACCGATCCAGGGCGACATGGTGCATCCCTACCTCCGCCGGCGCGAGGGCAAGGAGAAGGTCGAGTATCCAACGCCGGAACTGGAGGCGGTCTTGCATAAGACTCTCGGCGTGCCGCTGTTTCAGGAGTCGGCCATGAAGGTGGCGATGGTCTGTGCGGGGTTCACCGGCGGCGAAGCCGACCAGCTCCGGAAATCCATGGCGACCTTCAAGTTCACCGGCGGCGTCTCGCGCTTCCAGGACAAGCTTGTGAACGGGATGATCAAGAACGGATACTCGAAGGAGTTTGCCGAGAAGACATTCTCCCAGCTCGAAGGCTTCGGCTCCTATGGCTTCCCGGAAAGCCATGCCGCGTCGTTCGCGCTGATCGCCTATGCTTCCAACTATGTGAAATGCCATTTCCCTGAAGTTTTCTGCGCGGCGCTGTTGAACTCGCAGCCGATGGGTTTCTATGCCCCGGCCCAGATCGTCCGTGATGCCCGTGAGCATGGGGTCGAAGTTCGGCCAGTGTGCATCAACCGGTCGCGCTGGGACTGCACGCTTGAGGAGGTGGAGGGCACCGATCGGCATGCGGTGCGACTCGGCATGCGGCTGGTGCGCGGATTGGCGACCGCCGATGCGGCGCGCATCGTCGCAGCGCGTGCCGACGAACCTTTCGCGTCGGTCGACGACATGTGGCGGCGGTCCGGAGTGCCGGTCGCTTCACTGGTCGAGCTTGCCGAAGCCGATGCCTTCCTGCCGTCATTGCGGCAGGAGCGACGCGACGCGCTTTGGGCGATCAAGGCGCTGCGTGACGAGCCGCTGCCACTGTTCACGGCCGCGGCTGAACGCGGGGCGCGCCCCATCGCCGAGCAGCAGGAACCAGAAGTCGAGCTCAGGCAGATGACCGATGGCCACAACGTCGTCGAGGATTACAGCCATACCGGCCTGACACTCCGAAAGCATCCGTTGAGATTCCTGCGGGCCGATCTGACGAAGCGCCGGATCGTCACCTGCGCCGAGGCTATGGCGGCGCGCGACGGGCAGTGGCTGATGGCAGCCGGCCTGGTGCTGGTGCGACAGCGGCCGGGATCGGCCAAGGGCGTGATGTTCATCACCATCGAGGACGAGACCGGTATTGCCAACATTGTCGTCTGGCCAAAGCTGTTCGAGCGATCGCGCCGGGTGGTGCTCGGCGCCAGCATGATGGCGATCAATGGCAAGATCCAGCGCGAAGGCGAGGTGGTTCACCTCGTTGGCCAGCAATTGTTCGATCTCTCGGCCGATCTGTCGGGGCTTGCTGGGCGTGACGGATCGTTTCATCTGCCGACCGGTCGCGGCGACGAGTTTGCCCATGGTTCGCCGGGCAGCCCGGATTCGCGCGAAAATGCGCCGCCGGACGTTCGGGCGAGGGACATGTTCGTGCCCGATCTTCATATCGATACGCTGAAGATCAAGAGCCGGAATTTTCAATAGTGTTGAAGCAGTCGACTGGTTCGTCGGTTCGTACTTCTTCAACTGCGGCAATCCCGGAAGCCTTCCGAAAATTGCTAAGCCCTCCCTGTCGATCACCACTACTTTCAGAAAGCGCCAGGCAGAGACACGCAATAAATTGCATCGAAGAACATCATGAGCTTTTCGGCTAAGATGCTGAGAACTGGATTTTTCCGACACCCGTGACACAAGGAACTAGAATTCCTTTTGTCTACTAATTTAGACAATTATCATCCTACGTGAAGCCGATGCCGGCAATCACACTCGTTTTAGGAGACAGGATGAGATCATGAGTAGTAAACTCCTCGGACTTTCCAGGCTTGGGCGCGTTCGCGCTGCTGTGGTGGCTTCTCTTCTCGCCATGAACACAAGCAGTGCCTGGGCCGGTGCCCGTGCTTCCAAGCCGATCGATGGTGGAACCCTCAATGTCGGACTGGGAACCGGCGATCATCGACCCGTCGATCACCGGCAGTTCGATCACCGACGCGACGGCGGCCACCTTGAATGGACGTCTGGCAAGTATTTAGCCAAGGTCGTGCCTTTCATCGTTCCGGGCAATCCGCAGAACGGCTGTCGCTCCGCCAGCGCAGAGACGGATCAGAGCTTGATCCGATCGAAGCAGCCGGCCGGAACGATCGATTTGCTCACGAACAAAGAGCCCTGCTGGTAGAAGGAGCTGGGATGAGCACCTGGAGGGAGCTCAACGGCCCAGACTTGCTCGGAAGGGTCTGTCCACAACAAGGTGGCTTTCAACGTTGCGATCGCCGCCATCGCTTCAGCCGGGGCGACATCGGGCCGAAACATCACCAGCACTGGTCCATTGCCAGGCGCCGGCATTGCGTCAATGGTGCCGCTGATCAAAACGGCACTCACAAGTGCAAGCGGCGAAGTCAGCAACAGGTTCCGTTTTGGTGGCTTGCGGCGCAGCGCTATGCCAGCCAGAAAGGGTATAACACCGAAAACAGATAGCCACATCACATCCCATAGCAGCGGGTTGGCAACGTCCATGCGGATCCTGTGAAGACCCAAGATCCAATGAGACAGAAAAGCATCGATAATGTGCCAGCCCCCGAACCCAAGGAGCGCGTTGCCGATTAGCCTATCTCCTACCACGGCTGCCACGAGCGACGACCGGGCGCGCCAGAGGAGCCACAGCCCGGCTGCCGCAATGACATACATCAACGCGTGGAACAGGCCATCCGTCAGGATCAGGAACCGGATGTCACGGCCCTCCTGATCCCGGCCGCTCAGAAGGTGGTGCCATTGCAGGATCTGATGCAGCAGGATGCCGTCGAAGAAGCCGCCAAGACCAAAGCCGAGCGCAATTCCGCCCCACCTTAGATTTTTGTCACCGCCTGACCCTCTCACGGCCGCCGCTTCATCAACCATGCTATTCTCCGTCGAGACCCTCCCGAACAGCGGCGCACTGGAAAAGTTTCGGCGGTGGCTAAAATTTCGAAAGCGAAAGCCCCTCATCTCCCAAAACCAAAATATCGGCGTTGGTTCTTCTGGCAGGCATGTCGTGCAGCGCCTTGCTCAGTGCCAGGCCGTCAGCGTAGCCGGACGCCCAGCGGGAATTGATCGAGCGACGCGAATAATCAAAAGCCTTCAGCCCGACCTCCTCGTCTTGTTGTCGATAAACGAGATGGATCATCGACAGGTTTGGGTGGTCGCGATCGGCAAACCGGCGCCGGATGTCCGCAAGGGCATGCCTGCTCTGGCTGGCGAATAACAGGTCGGTTGTGCGACCGATCATCCTGTGATCGTTCGACGCGTCCCTCTCGAGGAAGAAGATCGACACAAATGCAGATGACCTCATCTGTCAGTTCAGCATCGAACATCAGACGCACAGGGAGGAAAACAGCGCTTACTGTCAACAGGACCTAATTGAAACTGCTATAATTGCCAATTCCGGGCGAGGCCTCCAACCAACTTTTGACCCGCCGGCGCTCGCCGAGCGCTGCATCAAGGCAGGCGCGCCAAAGACAATCTGCTCATGCTGCGGAGCTGTCGAAGGTTGCGGCCCGATTTGCGAAGTCTTCGGCTGCGAGCCCGGTGTCGTGTTCGAAACCCTTCGGCGGCGCCGGTACCGTCGGCTTCGCTGCTTAGCAGCTTGGCCTTCGCAGTATTCTGATCGAACTCAATCCCGAATACGCGGACATCGCCCAGCGGCGAATAGATCCTTAGCGATCAGATGAGGTGGCCGCATGATGCCAATGAAGACACAACGTCGATCAAGGTCTGAGGATGCCGGCTTCCCGGGCCGCGCGAATGAAGGCGACCTTAGCGGTCGCGCTGTCGACCTTCCCGTCGATCGCACCGAGACAGGCTCGCCGAGCAGCGGAAAAGGACTTACCGCCTTTCGTGGGCCAAGAGGTCATCAGGTACGCCATGGCATCACGACTGCTGCCGACGCTCCGGAAATGATCGGAATCGATCATCAACTCGATTGGCTTGTCCCACAGATCACTGCTCATCTTGTCTCCTCCGGCGTGCTGACCGCAGAAGAAATACGCAGCAGACGCACTCGTTCCGGAGATTCCAGCTATGGGACCAAGGTCGGGGGTACATCTGCGACTAAAGGCCTAGGTACAAGCAGCCTCCGCCGCGCCAACCGCAGCGTCACCTCAGGTACGGCTCATGAGAGAGGCCGCGATCGCAGCCTCTCCACTCGTGCGAATCAATCAGGCGGAAACGCGCCCGCCTCCGGCAGGGGTCTTGATCATCCACGGCTGGATTGCCGGCTGCTTCATCAAGATGCCCTTCTTATTCCCGAACGCGCGAATGGCGTCGCGAGCTACCTCGAGTGGCTTATGTCCATCGTGGGCCATGTAGCAGGTCTTAAGGGTCGCTTCGTGGGTAATGTCCCGCTCGCGCTCGGGCCAATCTTCAAGGAAGTCAATCGCATCTGCCAGGGAGATTATCTCCCGAACCAGGCTGTCCCGCTCCTTAAGATATACGGGACGATTGAAATTCGCATTCATAGCTACCTCACTGAAAACGTTGGTGATCAACAAGGATGGCGCCCGGAATCCAGCGCCAGCCGACAATCTATTTTCTCGATTATTTTGTTTCAAGAGCCGCGCTGTCGCTAACCTGATTGGAGTTAGCTTGGGGTCGACAGCAGACTTCGGCCGATGTTTCGCGATTGCTTTTCGACTTGTGCAGGCGATCAGGGTCTTGGGAGAGGCAAAAGCGCAAAGTTGGCGTGGCGCTACGAAAATGCTACGCCTGCCTAAGGCCATTTGAGTTATACGAGTAAAATATGTCGATCCGTCCGGTCGCGTCATTGGAACAATTGTAGGGCTTGCCATGAACGCTGAGCGGGCGAAGGTTCTGCAGCACTCAGTGCCCTAGATTGCAACCAAGTGAATGTGCTGGCCGCGAAAAAGGCAAGCCGTAGAAAGCCTTTTCACACCGTAGCGACCGGCGTTCTCAATGGCTTATCGCAGGATATCCAATTAACAAAGCTCGAGGCGCCGACATCAAACGTTTCGATGATGAGTCGGCAACCATGCAGGCGCTTCTGGCCGGCCAGGTCGTCGCAGTCGGAGCGAACCAATTCTATCTCGCACGGGTAGAAAAGCAGGCACCAGGGCGCCTATGAATATAAGATACCGATTGTCGCCACGTACTACGGCGCCGGCTCCCGCTTGGGCGATAAGGAGATCAACAAGGCCCTCAATGACTTCATCGATGAGGCGAAATCCAGCGGCAAGATCGCCGAGCTTTACAAAAAGCGGATTAATGCCGAAGCGCTGGAGTTTCCAAGGTCGATCGAAGGGGTTCCATGTTCCACACAGTGACATGCGTATGCCGCACGCGGCAAATCGCGTGGCTCGCTGGTTCAATCCTTTCAAGAGTTTAGATGAGCCAAATGCCGTGAATTAGGACCGCGAATTGTGTAACGACACTGCCTTTACGGGTCTTGTAAAGATATTGTCATTACGCTATATGGGTGCAAACAGGAGTTTGCCATGCCGACCTCACACCCGAGCAAAAGCCCGGACGCAAGCGTGTCGCTGAATATGCGCATCAAGCCTGCGACCCGCAATCTGATTGATCGAGCCGCTGAGTTGCTTGGTAAGACGCGAACGGATTTCATGTTGGAAGCTTCCGAGCGCCGAGCCGAGGAAGTGCTGCTCGACCGCACTATCTTCACGGTAAGCCCCGAAATCTATGCTGAATACCTTGCCCGGCTCGATGCACCCACGCAGCCCAATGAGCGTTTAGCACGCACCATGTCGACCAAAGCACCGTGGGATGAGGCGTGACCCTCAGCGCACCGGCCCCCCTGACCGATCATCATGAGTTGGCCGAGTTCAATTCCGGAGTCGTTGAACTGGACGACTGGCTGCGACGTCGCGCCCGTTCTAATCAAGCGAGCGGCCCATCGCGGACCTTCGCCGTGTGCGAGGAGAGCCGCGTCGTCGCCTACTACGGGCTCGCTTCCGGCGCGGTCAGGCAGCCGGAAGCGCCTGGCCGTTTTCGGCGCAATATGCCTGATCCAATTCCGGTCGCCGTGCTTGGTCGCCTCGCCATTGATCAATCCTACCAAGGGCGCGGTATTGGCAGGGCATTGGTGCGCGACGCGGGCCTGCGCCTGCTCAATGCCGCTGAAGTACTTGGCATTCGAGGTATGCTCGTTCATGCGATTTCCGATGACGCACGGGCCTTCTATGAGGCCGTCGGCTTCCTGCCTTCTCCTTCCGACCCCATGATGCTGATGGTCGGATTGCATGACCTCAATAACGCGCTGAACTCTTAGGAGGAAATCACCAATGATCTCGCTTCTGTCTCGCTGAATTTTCGGCAGGTGGTCCCGGCATTAAATAGGGCCGCGAGTTCTAATCCCTTCAACTGCAAAAACGATTGTGGGATGTTTATCTTTACGACGAGGCTGAGACGCACAAAGTAGCCGCTCAGTTCGCCTTTAGTGTGCGAGGTAGCCCCCAAGATCGGTACATTCAAATCATTCGCCAAAGAAGATGGCGCCATAGTCGGTGGCGCCATGCAAGATATGGATGATGACTACCTTCGCGGTTTCGACGCGGTAGAAGATCAGGTAGTTGCCATGAACACGACGATGAATACCATGGTGCTCGTAGCGAGGGATGAGGGCGAAGCTGTTCGGACTATCGACGAGATCCACACATTTGCTCCGCAGCTCCCGGATAAATGACAGGGCGCGCAGCGGATTGTTCTCAGCGATATAATCGGCGATTTGCTCAAGGTCGTTTTCCGCCTCGCTTGAGAACTCAAGCATCATCCCGATTTTTCGGCATTGTCAGCCATCGCACGGTATTTGGCGTCGAGACGGTCGAAAACATCGCTCGCCGGCTTCGTTCGACCGGCGTCCGCATCGGCAATGCCGCGCATGATGGAGGCGTCCAGCGCGGCGAGCCGGGTCTCGCGGTCCTGGATTAGTCGCACGCCTTCACGCAGGACTTCGCTTTTCGAGCCATAGCGCCCAGTATCGACGAGTTGCTGGATATAGCTTTCGAGCTGTTTTCCTAGTTCGGCGCTGATCATGCGGTCCTCCGTCTGATAGCGAGATAGAATAGGTTCTTTATCAACTATTATCAAGAGACATCATACCCTCTTATGCCACTCCCATGGCCAGCCGTGCAAGGATGGCAATGCTGACTTCGAGGCGATCAAGGAAACGGCGAAGCAAGTTCCGACGATTGTCTCCATCTATCTGGCGCGTCCGGCGATCCTCACAGGAATTCGCGAGCACGCTGCTGCCATCCTCGCTAATTTCGGCGCAAGCGACGCAGCTCTGTTCGACGCAATTGAGGGCAAGAAGAAAGCTGAAGGTAGGCTGCCTTTCGAACTCCCTTCATCGATGGACGAGGTGCGCGCGCAGAGATCGGACGTGCCGCACGACAGCCGTAATCCGCTTTACCCGATCGGGTACAATACGGGATACTGGCCCTTTGGTCTTATTCTTCGACATCCAGATCTCCTTCGCGAGGTGCGGATAGACGGGCCAGTCGGCGTCGTGTCTCACGGGCGGCGAAAAGGATGATTCTGGAAATTTGTTGGCGCCCTAAAGTTCCTTAATTGCCGTTATCCGGACACGGAAATCGCGTAGTCGATGATCTAAACAGGGGCCTTCGCAGACCTGAACCCCCCCCATTGATTTTGTCATTCAAATGCATTACGTTGCTATTAATTTTGGGGATAACCATGGCTGCAAACGCACTTGTCCAAACACGTATCGATGCTGAAGTTCGGGATCGTGCTTCCGCCGTCCTTGAGAACATGGGCCTGACGGTATCGGACGCGGTCCGCATCCTACTCACCCGGACTGCCAATGAAGGTGCGCTGCCTCTTGAACTTTTTTCGGGAAGCGAGGCTCACGATGCTTGGTTTCGCACGAAGGTGCTCGAAGCACTGAACGACACTCGGCCGGACGTGTCTGATGATGAAGTCGAGGCGCACTTCGCGGAGCGCCGGGCAACAGCGCGCGTCAAAGCAGGTGCCGTTAAGTCGTGAAGCTTACATGGTCTGCGTTCGCGCTGTCGGATCGCGACGCCATATTCACCTATATCGAGGCAGACAATCCTTTGGCCGCTATCATGATCGACGAACGGATCGTGGCCGCCACGCGCCGCTTGGTCGATTTTCCAGCAAGCGGTCGAAATGGAAGAATTGCTGGGACTCGCGAACTGGTAATCAACGGAACGCCATATATCGCTGCATATGCCGTTACCGCAACAGTAGTTCGTGTCCTACGCGTCCTTCATGGGCTCGCAGGAATGGCCCGACACTTTGCCCAGCATCTAAGTTTACACGCTACGCGTATACGTTACGTATGAGAGAGCTACCGGCTTCACCCCCAAGGCTACAGTGGGATCCACGAGACCGCAATGGGTTCGAGCCGGGTAGCCATAGTCGCTAAGTTTTATTGAAAATCAACGCTTCATGCTCGGAAAGCGACGGGTCGACGGTTCGAGTTGGTTCAACTGCGGGGCTCGTCAGGCATCGGGAAAGCCGAAAATAAGGTCGTGCGGGGTTAAGCCGATCAATCAGCCCCGCCAACAAAGAAGCCCAGTATTCGCGGTGGCTGGTTGCGTGCTGGAACGGCGGAGGGCGGCGGCTGCAGCATTCCACGCTCCAGACACAGTAGCCGTCAGCAATCGTTTTCCTACACGTGACGGTACATCGAGACTTTCCGGCCGCCCGCCAAGGCCCGGCTGCACACTTGCGTTGACGCTTACCACGCCGCAAAGGATGCGGGCTCGCCCGGCGAGTTGAAATGGATCCAGAAAGATGGCGGCTATTGGAGCCTCTGCCCTATGATCAGACGGTCGGGACAGTGCCGCCGTCGACGACGAGTTCCGAACCATGGATCGAAGAGGCGCGATCCGAGGCAAGGAAGGCGATGGCTTCGGCGACCTCGAATGGTTCGGCTCCGCGCCCGATGGCAATGCCGCCAAGGCCGTCCAGGACGAGTTGGCGCGCGTCCTCTAGCGTGCCGCCGTTGGCGGCTTGGATGCGCTTGAGAAATACATCGGTCCCCTCGGTCATGATCCAGCCGGGAGAGACGACGTTGACCCGCACCCCTTCGGGCCGAGTTCCTTGGAGATGCATTTGCTGTAGGTCCGGAGCGCGGCTTTGGCCGCGGCGTAGGCGGTGGTCGCCTCGGGAAGCGGCAGGACCGACTGGATGGAGGTGACGTGCACCACCGCGCCGTCGCCCCGCTTGATCATCTGAGGGATCAGGAGGCGATCAAGCCGGACCGTGGCCAGGAGGTTCAGGTTCAGTTCTGAGAGCCAGTAATCGTCCGTGAGGGCGACAAAGCCGCCGCCCGGGGTGGTCGAGCCGCCGAGCACATGGGCGAGGATGTCGATGCCGCCCAGACGCTCTACAGCCGCCTGGGCCAGGGCTTCCCCGCCTTCGGCCGTCGTCAGGTCCGCCGGGACGAATTCGACGCCGTCGATGGGCTCCAGAGTTCCGCGCGCGGAGGTGATCACCCGGGCGCCGCCGGCAAGGAAGCGGTCGACGGTGGCGCGGCCCAGACCCTTGGTCCCGCCGCTGATGAGCACGCGCTTTTCCGCGAATTCGGTCGGATCAGCCTTGATGGTCATGCCGTGATCTCCAGGGCCCTGATGGCATCGTTTTCGAGGGTGAAGCGGTAGGTGAAGCGGATCGGGCTGCCCTTGAAGTGGCCATGGCCGGGGCCTTCTACGACGACCTGGCCGTTTTCGTGCCGGATGGTGTCAGGCGTGAAAATCGCCTTCGCGCCGACCACCGCCTCTTCAAGCAACGACCTGATTTCAGCAGTCCCTCGAAGAACGGCGCCGTTATCGTGGAGAACGGCCTCGGCTGCGAAGGGCGCCAGCATGCCGTCAACGTCGAGGCGGGCGTTCGCGGCCACATATGCGGCGATTGGAGATGGTAGTTCGAGCGTCACTGGTCTTGTCCTGCTTGTTGCGATCGCAGCCGCAGCGGCTGCAAGTGTCGTTGCGGCCCAAAATAGTGGTAGACAGGTCGCGCGATAATTAGAACAATTCGGGATGTCTCATCACGAAAATCGGGACAATCGTGCAAAGTAGCCTGACGGAGTTAGACGCAGTTCTCATGGTCGCCCGCCGAGGCAAGTTTCGCGCGGCTGCGCTTGAGCTCGGGGTTTCAACGACCGCACTCAGCAATGCGGTTGGAAAACTGGAGCACACGCTCGGCGTACGGCTCTTCAACCGGACGACGCGAAGTGTCTCCTTGACTGAGGCAGGCCAGCGGTTCGTCGCGCAGGTCGCTCCGGCCGTGCAGGACATTCATGAGGCGATGGAAGTTGCGCGCTCTCAGCAGGCGATGCCGTCGGGCACGCTGCGCATCAACGCATTTCCAACAGCGGCGCGAGAGATCTTCACTTCTCTCGTCATACCATTCCTGCGCGCGCACCCTCAGGTCCACATCGACATCGTCACGGAGGGCCGCCTGGTGGACATTGTCGCGGGCGGCTTCGACCTCGGCGTCCGTAGCTCAGACCTCGTGCCTGCGGACATGATCGCACTCCCGTTGGGGGGCGGGCGGCGCAATGTTGTGGTGGGAACACCGAGCTATTTGAAAGCGCACGGGACGCCCCTGATCCCGCAGGACCTCGCCGGCCATTCCTGTCTCCGCGTCCGGCTTCCTGATGGTGCAATCTACCGCTGGCCGTTCGAGAAGGAGGGACAATCGGTCCACATTGACGTCGAAGGCGTGATCACTCTTGACGAAGCGAGCCTCGCACGCACCGCGGCCCTTGCATCCGTCGGCCTTACTTTGGCGATGGAATCCGACGTCCGCGACGACATCGAGGCAGGCCGCCTTGTGCGCGTGCTTGAAGATTGGACGCCCACGCACTCTCCCTTGAGCCTTTACTATCCGAGCCGCCGCAACCCGACCGCCGCGTTCAAGGCCTTTGTCGATTTTGCGCGACGGCAAAGCGGAGCCAGCAACACACTGACACCCTCCACAGGTCCGGAAGCGCCAGCAATGGACATTTGACCGCTGTAAATTCAACATCGGTTCTGGGTTGTTAGCGGAAGTCGAGGGCCTTCTGCCTAAGCATGTTTACCTGCTGGTCCGGGAATTATCCCGCGCCGGGGGCACTATGCTGAGCCCGTTCCTTAAGGCTCGAGATGTCAGGTGAAATTGCCGGCAAGCTCACCATAACTTCAAAGCAGCGAAAGGGGATTAGGCTCGAAGTGGTCTCTAGGCCGAGTATGGCACTCCAATCGCTGCCTTCCGCTCCGCCATCGACTTGCAGCACATATCCGGTTGTAAACGCGGCGTCATCAGTGAGCAAAAAGTTGATCGCCGCGGCGATTTCCTCCGGCTTGCGCAAGCGGCGCATCGCCGGCAAGGTTCTGCTTTAAGTAATCCACGAAGGCAATCTCCACGACTGTTACGGGGGCGCAAAGCGGCCACAACGACTTCGCTCTTAGAGTCTGCTTCGGTGCAGGGTTTCGGATGCCGGCCATCCACGTCGTGGCTGGCGCCGAGGCCGGCGTCCGAAGCCAGGCGTTGTTCACGAAGCCTCGTGGACGCCGTGTTGCAAGGATGTTCACGTTCTGGGCTAAATTGATCGCATAATGGCTCGACGGGAACTCACGATCTACTCGTGGTGATCAGGTGCAAGGCAGAATTGCCCCTTGTAACCGCTGCTGTCGACAGCTTGCGATCGAATGTCGCCAGCTGCCCCCCATGCACCTTGGCTAGGGCAAGCAGGTAGGTGTCAGTTACCTGTCGCGATGTTAGAATTTTCGTGGGAGCGATATCACCTGACCAGACAAGGCTCACATCGTCCGGCCAAAAACTGTGACCGGGGAGCGACCGCAATTTGCGGAAGATCTCCATCACGAGTGACGGTGAACCGGGAGAGTTGGGATATTTGGGGTTGCCGACAATCCGGATGACACCATTTTCGGTAATGGGGCAGGTAGCCCACGCGGTCTGACCCATCGCCGCGAACCATTCGTGCGCATCATCATGGGCAACATGGCCCGGATCGATTAACGCAATCAGCACATTGACGTCGACCAGGAAAGTCACGGCAGCTCGTCACGCAAGGCGTTCACGATTTCGAGTGTCACTGGCGGCGCCTCCGGCCGAGTTGAAAGTAGAGGAATGCCGTTGCGCTCGCCACTGCTGGGGGGGCGGCGCAGAGAGCGTCTCGCCAGCTCAGAAATGACTTCGCCGACGCTCCGGTGCTGCTGGGTTGCCATCGCTTTTGCGGCGATCAGGACATCGTCGTCAATCGCTAAGGTCGTTCTCATGTCCGCCTCATCGCGCATCAATCATCACGCATCATATAAAGCAAGTGGTCGGCCGTCTCAAGGTGGATACCGAAAGGACGCGTCGTTGCGCCAATCTTTTTACCAGAACCTCCGAATTTTTGCTCGACATGATGACGGTCGCCAACACGACCTTGCAGGGGGCCGTGAACGATGAGTGCTACCTGCGAAACGGTGATTTCCGATCTGCGCGAGCCATCGCCTCGCTGGAGGGCTTATAGCCCGAAAGGCTGGCTGTCTTTCCTTTGGCGTGCCGGAAATCGATGCGGTCCTGCCTGGCGGTAGCCTAACCTACGGCTCTTAGCAGCGGTGTCGCTTAGCGGCGTGCCTCGCAGGCCGAATATGACCAGGTGAGGTCAAGGAGCCGTAACGCGACCGCAGCCTCCGCTTTCCGACCAATCGAAGGGCGTGTTTTTTCAAGCGGTCCGCTAGAAGCCATGACGGAAGTCGTATCACTATGAAGGTCGGTTGCGAGGGCTCCACGCTTGAATGATCTGCTCGCGTGGCCTCACTTCCACCATCGCCGCCATCCGGCCAAGGGGACGACGGGATCGGATCGAAACTCGGCGGCGCGCAAGCCCCTTCGAATGCAGAGCGAGGGCAGTCAAGACGCTCAGCACACTCGCAGCTGCGTTACCGGCCGGAAGTTTGGCGATCACCGCCGGCGACTTCAACGTAAGTTGCAACGAATCGCCGACGGAGGGTTTCGCTCGTCTGCTACAGCGGGAAAACTGGTATGTGTCGCCGCTCGCCACGCACGGCTGCAATGCCCCGGGGTCGACTAAGTATGTAGATCGCGCGATGGAGAACTGGAATACATGGTCGTTCCTCGACATGATCCTGGTGTCCCCCGAGCTAAGCGCGACGCGTCCGTCAGAGCAGAATTGGTTCGCGGACCTGGGTAGTTTTGGGACGGTGGTTGTTCACCCCGAACAGATTGCAGTGGACGAGGATAACAAAAGATTCACCGAGCCTCGCCGCTTCGATCCTAAAACCGGGCACGGTGTGAGCGATCACTGGCCGGTAATGATGCGACTGTTGCAACGCCGTAGTTGAGCGTCAGCGCCATGCGCAGATGGTGGGCCATCGTCTTCAGCTGGCGATCCACTGACGGCATTGCGGTGTGCGATCCAGATGTGATCTCGAACCCTAGGAGAGGACTCGGTCCATTGAGGCGTCGAGCTTGGCAGCCGTCGAGCTGGCGACATCGACATGATGGCCGACGACCGCGTTGGTCGATCAGGGTAGTTGAGACCATGCCTAGCAGGCCGGGGATGCAATCCGGCGATCCGACATCCACTCAAGTTCTTGCAGCTAATCGTTGAGTTTACACCAGATATTTAAGTTTTAAAACTCGATATCAAGATCAGTGGTGGTTGTCGTAGTAAGGGGATCCCCGCCGGAGCGGAGCAGGCGAAGGTCCTGACAACATGGCTATTTTTCACATTACCGCCTACGTTGTCAGAAGCCATTGATCCTCGAGTTCCTCCAGCACATATTACAGCGTGTCAATCAAACCGCCGTCCACTCGCATCGATGCGCCGGTAGTGGCCGATGCTAGGGGCGAAGCCAAGTACGTCACGATGTTCGCGATCTCCTCGACGCTTGCTGCACGCTGAATGAGGGAGCTGCTCCGGTGCTTCTTGACGAAGTCGGCGGCTACCTCCTCGATCGTCTTGCCGGTCTTTTCACGCTCACCGGCGAGCATTGCTTCGACGCCTTCAGACAGAGTGGGGCCGGGGAGAACCGAGTTCACCGTCACTCCAGTGCCCGCCATGCGCTTGGCAAGCCCTCGGGCGACGGCGATATCGGCTGTCTTGCTGACGCCGTAGTGGATCATCTCGACGGGAATGTTGAAGCCGGATTCCGACGCGATGAAGATGACGCGGCCCCAGTTGGCCTCCTGCATGCCTGGCAGATACGCGCGGGATAGCCGAACTGCCGACATGACGTTTACCTGCCAGTGTCGGTCCCAGACCTCGTCGGTGGTGTCGAAGAAGTCGCTCGGCTGGAAGATCCCGGCATTGTTGATGAGGATGTCGACATAAGGCAGCTTCGCTACGAGCGCACGGCATCCCTCGGCAGTCGCGACATCGGCCGCGACTGCGGTCACGCCGCCCTTGGCACCTTCACTCTTCAGCCGTTCGGCGGCCTTCGCGGTCTTTTCTTCGGATCTGCCGTTGACGACGATGTCCGCGCCGGCTCTCGCGAGCTGTCGTGCGATCGCGTAGCCGATGCCTTCCGTGGATCCTGTCACCAGGGCTGTCTTTCCTTTAAGGTCGATCTGCATGTTCCGCTCCTGCGAGGTTGGACTTCGATTAAAGGTTACTCATGCCGCCGTCGATGACGAGCTCGCTGCCGACGATATAGGACGCCTCGTCAGATGCGAAGAAGACCACGGTCTTCGCCACTTCCGACACGTCACCAAAACGCCCGACCGGGATTTGGTTCTGCACACCTTCGGCCATCGATTTCATCTCGGCCTCCGACATGCCGAGCTTTCCGTATAGCGGGGTCGCGATCGGGCCCGGGCTAATAGCGTTGACCCGGATGCCGCGACCAACCAGTTCACCGGACAGCGTCTTCGCCAACGTCAGGAGCGCGCCCTTGGTCAGGGAATAGACGCTGGAGTTGGGCATCCCGATATGAGCGTTGATCGAGGTGTTCAGCACGATCGATGCGCCCTTTGAAAAGATCGGCAGGAGGGCCTGGATCAGGAAATAGGGTCCCTTCACGTTCGTCGCAAACGACTTGTCGAAATCGACTTCCGACCAGCTCTCGACCGGGCCAAATTGAGCGATGCCGGCATTCACGAACAGGATGTCGAGGTGACCAAAGGCTTCCTTCACTTGGCGGAAGACATCCTTCTGGCTATCGATGTTGCCCGCGTCGGACTGGATGACGATGACATCGTCACCAAGTTCCTTGCGAGCCTTCTCTACGCTGGCCGCGCTGCTGCCTGTCACGGCGACGCGCGCGCCTTCGGCGACGAACTGTCGGGCCGTTTCAAGGCCGATGCCGCTGGTGCCCCCGGTGATGAGGGCGGTCTTGTTGGCAAGTCTGAACATAATGAATTCCTTTTTGCGGTGTTGGACGGACTCGATGCCGGGGTCGATGACAATGATTTACTTCAGGCGAGCTGTTCAAATTAGTGGTTCGAGAGCAATTCTGTTGTTCGGCGGTGCCGAACATTTCGACAGTGTGCCAGGAACGAAAGCAGACTACCCACTCCCTGAAATCTAAGCGGATAGATTTCCTAATCGGCTTTGATATCTTCTTTCGCGGCATCGATTGGTGGCAAGACTGATGCAGAAGGCGATCCGATGTCCAGATCGTTCCCAAGGCGTCGAACGCCCGTCGTTGCTCGAACTTAGCCACATCGCCTTGAGCATAGCTACGCCCGGAGAACTGAAGATGTAGCTCCTTCAATCTGTCGAAAGTACAATTCCGCCGGCTCCGCACCTCAGAGAACGTGGCGGGGTCTACCTGGTTCTGAATGTACCAGAGGTTTGCAATGTCGAAGAAGGAAGTGCAAAGTCCGGACAGGTTTAAGGGTGTCGAGCGACCCTCGTCACTAGAGATGAGCCAGCTTGCACTGCGGGACGCAACGTTCGGCAGGCTCAAATGGCGTCACGACGACAACGGCATCCCCGTCCAATTGGAGCAGGCGGATGGCTACCTGATCTGCTACCAGAGGAAACACCTGCCTGCTCGCCCTCGCTGGATCGACGGCAAGCCAGCCACATCCGTTCCACTCGATCCCGGAGAATTCCTGCTTCTCGACCTTCGGAGACGCTATAGCGCTGTAGAGGCTGGCGACGTGGACTGCATTTCCATGTTCGCCTCCCATAAGACAATATTGGAATTTCATCGTGAAAATGACCTCGGTCCGTTCTCAACGCTCCGGGACAGAGACGTCCTCGGCCATTCGGACACCATTGTGCGAAACCTGATGGAATGCTTCGTGCCAGCCTTCGAGCAGCCCAGTCTCGTACCGCGCCTCTTCCTCGATCAACTGACCCTCACCCTCATGACCCACCTGACCGCCTCCTACGGGGAACAGGCGATCGAGTTTCGTACAGTCAAGGGCGGGTTGGCTCCGTGGCAGGAGCGGCGGGTAAAGGATCTGTTGCTGGCGAACATCAACGGCAGCATCGGCCTCGAGGTCCTTGCCAAGGAAGCGGGGGTCTCCCGTGCGCACCTTGCGAGGTCGTTCAAGATCAGCACAGGGAGGTCGCCGATGAAATGGCTCCAGCATCAGCGGCTGGAGAAAGCTACGAGATTGCTCGTCGCCACAGAACTCACGATCCAGTCACTAGCCGAAGACTGCGGATTCGCCGACCATAGCCACTTCACCAGAGTGTTCCTGAGGCGCTTCAATGTCACGCCCGGGGAATGGCGGCGCAAGCACAAGACGTGACGGCTGCGAGCCTCTCTATTTTAGGTTCGCGCCCTTGAAGCGGGTAATTTCTGAGCGGCCGCAAAGCAGCACTCACGTACACAAAGCAGCACCCACATACATCGCCAGCGCCGAAATGCCGGGTATCTTCCATTCCGTGGACGCGGGGATGGCGTTCGAACCGTGGGGAGTGACCATGCAGATTTCATCTCACCAAGCTCGCTCGATCATCGCAGCCGGGGAAGCCCGGGCGAAGGCAATCGGTGTTCCGGTCAACATCGCGGTGCTCGATGCAGGAGCACAACTCAAGGCGTTCAGTCGGATGGATGGCGCGCTACTGGGCTCGATCGACATCGCCGTCGGAAAAGCGAAAACGGCGGCCCTTTTCCAGATGACGACAGAGGAGGTCGGAGAGTTTTGCAAGCCCGGCGGAGGGTCGCCAGGTTTGGAGCAGACCAACGGCGGTCTCGTCGTCTTCGGCGGTGGACTTCCAATTTCTGCACCTGACGGCACCTTTCTTGGAGCCGTGGGCGTTTCCGGTGGCGCGGTGCAGCAGGATATGGAAGTTGCCCGCGCTGCGCTCGCTGGCTTCGAGCCGACTTGACGCCGTCCACACCAACCAAACCAAAAAGAGGAGATTAGCATGTCCAAGACCATTCTCATCACTGGCGCTGGTTCAGGCTTCGGCAAGGCGGCAGCCATCGGCATGGCCCGGAACGGCCACAAGATCATCGCGACCTGCCAAGTCTCGCCAATGGTAACTGCCATGCGCGAGGAAGTGGCGAAGCTAGATCTCGGTGGACGCATCCGGGTCGAGCGGCTCGACCTCACGGATCCGTACGACATCAAGCAGGCCCAGGGATGGGACTTCGACGTCCTCTGGAACAATGCCGGACAGGGAGAGCCGGGTCCGGTCTGGGAAATCCCAGTCGACCTTGTCCGCCGCAACTTCGAAATGAACGTCTTCCTTCCGCTGACGCTCACGCAGGGCGTGGTCCAGCGCTGGATCCGCGAGGGCAAGCATAAGGGAAAGAAGGTTGTGTTCACGTCCTCAATGGGCGGCCTGTTCACGCCGGCGAACTGGGGCACCTACGTCTCTACGAAGCATGCGCTGGAATCCATTGCCGAGGCCCTGCAGCAGGAACTCGCCGCCTACGGGATCAAGATCCAGACCATCAATCCCGGCGCCTACTATACGGGCTACAACGAGACCATGGCCGACAATCCGTTCCGCTGGATGGACGACAGCAAGAACTTCACCAAGCGTGCCGATCTCCGAAAAGGCTTCGACGACTTCTTCGCGACACCTGAAGGCAAGATGGATCCCAAGGAAATGATCGATCGCATGATCGAGATCGTTCCGGCTGATACGGGCAAGTTCCGGAACGTATGCCCGAAGGTCATCGAGGACATGCTGAGGGATCACCAGCTCAAAGCCTGGGAAGCTCAGATCTAGGACATCGCGGCGTTGCCCCCGCCGCACACCTACGCCGTCGGGATTCCGCCCGGCGGTAATCCAACTCCTTCCAAGGGGACTCTGAGATGAGCAAAAGCAAGCTATTGGTGGCAACTCTGCGGGCCATCGCGTGTGCGGCCTCCATTTAATCTTCATCGTCGCAGGAGCCGCAGTCGCTGCCGACAAGGCCGCAAACAAGGCAACGGTCCAGAAGGCCTTCGACGCTTGGGCTGCTGGCACCGGAAGCCCGAAAGAAAACTGAGATGAAGACATGGTTCATAACCGGAGCATCCCGCGGGTTCGGCGCCCGCATTGCGAAGCTTGCACTTGAACGTGGTGACAACGTCGTCGCGACTGCCCGCAGTGCAGGATCGATCACGGATAACTTTGGAGAACGGCGCTGTCTGTTCGCGGCCGCACTGGATGTGACGAGCGAAGAACAGGCGCGAGAGGCAGCCCGACAGGCCCTCGAGCGTTTCGGCAGCATAGACGTGCTCCTGAACAACGCGGGATTCGGTCTCGTTGGCGCGGTCGAGGAAGCCAGCGCAGAAGAAGTTGAACGTCTCTATCGCACGAACGTCTTCGGTCTGCTGAACGTCACGCGTGCTGTCCTCCCACAAATGCGGGTGCAGAGATCCGGACGCATCCTCAACATCTCGTCGATCGGCGGCTACCGCGCCGGCGCAGGATTCGGCGTCTACTGCTCCACGAAGTTCGCTGTCGAAGGACTATCGGAGGCGCTCCACGCGGAGCTGCAACCGTTGGGAATCCACGTGACCGCGATCGAACCCGGCTACTTTCGGACGGACTTCCTCGACTCCAGCTCGCTCTCTGCCAGCGGCAATCGGATCCGAGACTATGATGGAACGGCGGGTGCCGTCCGCGAACGCGCGGCGTCGCTCAATCACAACCAGCCAGGGGATCCGGAAAAGTTCGCTCGGCAGGTCGTCGCCTTTGCGGACACCGATCAGCCACCGGTCCGCATGCCATTCGGAAGCGACACGGTAGCTGCGATCGAAGCGAAACACACGTCAGATGCCGAGATCATCGCTGAATGGCGCAATGTATCGGTCTCCACGGACTTCTGAGGGTGCAGCTTTAGAGACGCGTCGTCTCGATGCAACTATGACGCTATTCTCGAGGGACATACGCTAGGTGTAGGCGTGCCACTCAGCATCGTGGTGTGCGCGTTTACGATGCCGTATCTTGATTCCTGCGTTGATCTCCTCTATCGTTGCGCCTTTACCAAGTACGGCAATGTCGCGGAACATTCCCTCGCATTCGCCGGGAGTGACGATCCCAAGCATCTGGCCGATCTCGTTTCCGATATTGCGACACGCGTGCTCGACATGCGGTGGAAGGATGATGATGGTACCAGGCGCGCGTCAAAGACTTCGCCACCGCACCAGAAGCGATAGGTGCTGGCCAACACTCTGAACATTTCCGCTTCCCGTATATGAGTGTGGGGAGCCCGTTGTTTCCGACGCCAAGGCGTGAATGAACATCTGAGCGCCGAACGGTGTCATCGCCACTCGTTCGTTAACACGGGCAGAGACAAGTGCCTGATCAAAATTCCCGGCCATTTGGATTTCCTCCGTTGAATATACCGGAGGATCGTTCATCGTAGGATTTTGCGTCCCAAAACTAATCCAAAATCCTCTTTCGCAGCCTTCGGTTATTCAGGGAGGCCCGCCGTCCTCATTGCGTTCACCACTAATTGGAAGCGCTCCGCACAGCGGCGACTAAGCCGTCCGATGTCTGTCATCCGCATTGAGGGTGCCTTCGTCCGCAGCCGCGCCACACAGGCGCTCTGCAGAATGGCGACACCTCGGGCCCGACTGCTATCGCCTTCGCGTGTAGTTTCACGGTGTTCGTCCATTCGTCGATTGTCAAAGGAGCAAGAGAATTGGTTCCGAACCGCATGGCACGACGATAGCGCAAAAGGGACGCCTATGCACAGTCGTTCGCTGCTTCAGGAAGGATTTTGCTCGGACGTGGAACCCGGGGCAGCGAAATGACTGGTGCGAGTAACGGAATGGATTCCGCAGCCAGATTAGCAAGTTAGAGCTAATTGACCATCTTCAGAACCATGTCATCCTGTTCTACATTGTCGCGTCACCCCCTGCTGGCGGCAAGGATTGTACAAGATGCCCCGCGAGAATGCGGGGCTTTTTGCCGGCATGTTACTGGAACTGCACTACAAAACCACGGCGCCCGAAAGCCCGACCTTAGTCCGTCTTTTTCCTAGTAAGATTCGAGCTAGATTTTCTTCATCCTTGTCGAGAGGACGCCAGGGAGGTTTTAGCAATGTTGCTGCGTATCCAGTCAGAACCTCCCTGGCGAAGCAAATAACACTTGCCAAGCTGAGTTAAACCATGTCCAACGCGGTAGTGGAACTTAGTCAGTTTCTCTATCGTTGAAGTAACAGGAAAGCACGGGTGTTCCTCCTGTGCGATCCGTTGTCAAGACTTGCCCCGTTTCGGCGGGGCTTTTTTTGTCCGGCATCGTACCGGAACCACATTGGGACAATGAGGTTAACTCACCGGATCGCGGGAGAAAGCCAGTTAGTTCAGTTCGCGTAATGCCTTCCTCTTACGATCCGCTGTTGGGTCGTGCGGAGTCAATTCACCGGTCCGCTCCCAAGCGACGCTCCGCACGGCCCGACGCCTCAAGACATCCTGCCAAGTTGAACCTTTGCATTCCCGCCCTACCTTAGCATCGGGGAGTAAGGGCGTTATGATCCCGTCCCAAGTATTCCAAACCCAGAGCGTTTTGAATGAAGCCGAAGTGGCCCTCTGCCAAAGGGTCTTCGATCACGTCGTCTCGGTGAAGCAGATCACCTCGGATCCGCAGCGCCAGGACCTCGCCTGTCGGATTATCCAGTCGTATCAACATGGCGTGAAGGATGAGGATAGTTTGTTGAGGCTGATTATTGATTACCCATCGTAGATCCGGACCACGTACTCCACGCCCCCTTTAATCTTGCCGGCCTTGCGTCGTCGGGCGACGGGGATCCCAGAAGCCGTTCGTACTCGGCTTCCGGAGCGCCGTAACAACCATCTGCAACATCGAGCAGAATCTGGCGGTCCAAATCTTGACGTTCCCTCGCGTCGACTTGATGGCCCGCATGCCCTCCAGGATGTGCAGATGGTCGGTGACCCCAGATCGCCTCACGCCAAGCATCAACGCCAAAAACTCGTGAGTAACAGGCATATCGTCCACGAGAAGACGGTCATGGCACATAAGCAGCCATCTCGCGAGACGCTGGTGCATGTTGTATCGGCCCGCCGCCAAAGCCGGGTAAGCCAGTTGCAGTTCCCGCGTGTGAACATAACGGAGAAACATTAGACGAGTTGCTTCGTCGCGCAAAAGCGGCAGGAAGCGGCTCGTACTATTTTTATATCAAACGCTGATTACGTCGTGCCAGATCCAGAAGGTGAGACATTCCCCGACTTGAACACAGCAAGAGAAGAAGCCGGCGAAGCCCTCAGAGAACTGGTTGGCAGGGCCACCTTAACCAATCAGGCGGAAATCCCGCAGGCAATCGAGATTTGGGACGACCACGGTCAACTGGCTGCCGAAGTACATATTGGTGCAGCGATACCCCAAATCGTAAATCGAAACCGAGATCGATAGCGCCGGTAATCAGTTGATCTTCAAACCGGTGTCGCAGCCACCCACAGGCATCGGTTGCGGGGAAGCCGCTAGATGCTGGATGACGATCACTCGAAAAAGCGACTTACCGAAGTTGGACTCGTTTAGGCAGCGGCGGCGCGGCTGAACCCGGTTGGAAGAATTGAAAGCGCGTGCAGCGAATAAGGCGCGGCTATCGGTCATCTGATATCCTTTGCCATTTGTTCTGAACAACCTTATCGGGGGAGAGCACCCCTTCGCCCCAAGACAGATACGAGAAAGGTCGCGCCAGCTGGAGAGCTCCCACAGCAACGACCTCCTCCGGATTAAAGAAGACGACCGGGGCATTGCCCGCGTATTCGAATGACACCTACCTCTCTTCGCCATCATGCAGCGGTCTGCACCCCGAGAGCAGCCCTGGTGGCACGGCGCATGCGTGCACCATGGGTACGTACACCTGGCAGAGTTCGGTAGATATCGAGATAATCGCGCGCCATGCGCTCTGCAGAAAAGCGCTTTTCGAACGTTGCGCGAACTCTGCGGCGGTCCAGGCGCAGCGCTCGGTCGATGTTTTCCACGGCTTCGGTGACTGTATCGACGATTATGCCGGAGACACCGGCGTCAATCACTTCCGGTACGGAACCGCAGCCAAACGCAATGACTGGGGTGCCGCATGCCATAGACTCGATCATCACCACTCCGAAGGGTTCTGGCCAGTCGATCGGGAACAGCAATGCACCGGCATTGCCGAGAAACTCCGCCTTTTGATGTTCGTTGATCTCTCCGACGAACTCCACGTTTTGATGGCTCTTTACCAGAGGCTCGATCACGGTTTCCCAGTAATGCTTGTCGACATTGTCGATCTTCGCCGCGATCTTCAGGGGGATCCCTGCTTTAGCAGCGATCTGGATGGCTCGATCGGGTCGCTTCTCCGGCGAGATGCGCCCGAGGAAAGCAAGATAGTTTCCTTTCGGCTTTGCGGTGAAGGGTAGAATCTCGTCCGAGAGCCCATGGTAAACGGTGCCGGCCCAGTTGACCGGCGGCATGGGCTGTCGCTGATTGTTTGAGATCGACACCAGCGGTATGTCCGGGAAGGCTTGGTAGAATGTTCGAAGGTCCGGTAGATCCAACCGTCCGTGCAGCGTCGTCACGGTTCGGTCTGCGAAGTCCATAATCAATGGGAAATGCAGCAGATCAATGTGGAAGTGTAGGACATCGAATTCGTGTGCCCGGCGGCGAACCTCCTCCAGCATGGCAATATGGTGCGGCACGTGGTCCCTGACTGCAGGATTGAGACGCAGGGCGATGCGCGAGCACGCTACCAGTTTGGCGTCAGTAACAGAGTCGCCGCTGGCGAAAAGCGCGACCTGGTGGCCCTGACGGACCAGCTCGTCTGTCAGATAAGAGACGATGCGCTCCGTTCCGCCGTAAAGCTTCGGTGGGACGCTTTCAGCAAGGGGTGCGATCTGGGCGATCTTCATCGGAAAGCCTCCTCCAATGAGCAAAGATTTGACGTTTAGTACTAGCTCGCATCCTCTTGGATGCGGCGCGATCATCAGATGTAGAACTTGAACTGATGCGCCGCGTTCCGTAATCCTTTTCCATTAGCCGAGTTGGCTTGAAACGATGAATCGGGGCGCCGCGACGGTTCCTTGGCTAATGAGGATCAACGAGATGGGTTCGACGCGCCGTGAAGTCCTTCAAACTCTTCAACGCATCGAATTTCATGAGGCGTCGTGTCCGCCCGCAAGGCGGCTGATACGACCACTGGGCTAATATAGAAAGCCTGAGGCACAGTCAGAGCTAGTGGTCAGCGCCCGGATAAGTTGCGCCGCGCAAACGAGTCGTTTGGACCTCGAGACAGGTAGCATCCTGGCGTCTTGTGAGGAAAACGATCCCAGCGCCATCGAAAGAAGCTCTCCTTCGATACTCGAAAGACGCATTCGTGTGATTGGCGGACGACGACCATTTGCACATAGAGGCCTTCTTCGGTCTAAATGAAAAGTTTTCGAACCGG
The DNA here is from genome assembly GCF_002117485.1 of Rhizobium sp. NXC14. Classification (NCBI taxonomy): domain Bacteria; kingdom Pseudomonadati; phylum Pseudomonadota; class Alphaproteobacteria; order Hyphomicrobiales; family Rhizobiaceae; genus Rhizobium; species Rhizobium sp. NXC14. Next base: position 693,564 of record NZ_CP021033.1, on the reverse strand, counting down.
GTCGTGCCGAACTATGCATTGGATGACAGAAACACTCACGAGGAGAAGGCTGCGAGGGTGAAAGCACTGTGGCCGGAGGGAAGCATCCATCACTGGTGGAGAGGCTGCATGATTTCAGCTATCTTTGTTTCGAGTGATCGTAGGCTTAGCTAGCTTGTGCCCGCAGGTTAGTGCCTCGATGGCGAGGTGATCAGGCATCCCTGAGCGAAGGAGTGCTATAGGTCAGGTATCCTGACGAGAAATCGCAGGCTTTGTTCGATTGAGCGGATATGGCTGTCGGGGCAGGGATTCGAACCCCGCGTCACAGCTCGAAAGCTGGAAGCAACCTCGGACACCCGAGGGATGAGGAGAGCGCCACGCTCCGATTACGCTTACGCCCGACTACCGCATTAACTCCCCGGGCCTTGTGTTTGTTCCTTCGTCGCGGACCATACCAATAAGAACATGAGGCAGTCGAAACCTGCTGAGCAACCTGCAAGAGTAACCAATCCGCCCGCCAGATTGCCCCCACCGTGTCCCCGGTGCGATCATCCCCTCATAAATCCTGACGGCCGCCCGTTGCAGGAAATTGCCGTGGCAGGTCACGCTTCTAGCACCGTCAGACCGGCGTCCTCTGCGGTGGTTATGCAAGCTGGTGCGAAACCTCCGCACCAGCTCCGAGCACTCCAGGATCAACCGTCTTCTTTGACGCGATAGGCATCCGGAAGGATGAAAATCTCGTCGGCACGCCCGTATCCGCCGTCCTTCACTTCCTCGATCAGTACCATCGTGTGTGGCCGTGCCGCCTCGGAGAAGTACTCCACCAGCATGTCGGTGGCGCGGTGCACGATTTCTTCCTTCTGGGAGCGGCTAAGCGCGCCCTCAGGTGTCTTTATGTTAACGAATGGCATTGGAATCTCCTTTCTTGTGGGTTCTGCTTCAGATCATGCCGCCATTGGCGCGTAACACCTGACCGTTCACCCAACCGCCTTCCGGGCCGGCCAGGAAGGAAACGACTGAGGCAATGTCATCCGGTTGGCCCAGGCGCCCGAGCGGAATGGTACCAACGATTCTCTGGACCAGCTCGTCGGGCTTGCCGGACATGAACAGTTCGGTCTCGACGGGACCGGGCGCCACCGCATTGACGGTAATGCCGCGCCGGCCGAGTTCCTTCGCGGCGACGTGCGTGATCGCCTCGACGGCGGCTTTGCTTGCCGCATAGACGCCGTAAGTCGGCCCGTAAGCGCCGACGACGCTTGAAGAAAAATTGATGATGCGCCCACCATCGCGGAGCCGACGGGCTGCTTCGCGAACGGCGCGGAATGTCCCTGTGAAGTTTGTGGAGATCTGCTGCTCGAAACTCGTGTCGTCCATATCGGCAATCGGAGCCAGCTTTATGATGCCGGCATTGTTGACCAGTATGTCGGTCCCGCCGAAGCGCTCGTCGGCCGCGCTGAACAGATCGGCAGCTGCGGCCGGAGCGCTAATGTCAGCCTGCACTGCGAGAGCCTTCCCGCCGCCCGATTCAATGTCTGCGACGACCGCATCAGCCGCCTGACGGCTCTTTGCGTAATTCACCACGACGGCGATGCCGTCTTGCGCCAGCCGAAGCGCAATGGCTCGGCCGATCCCTTTCGATGCGCCGGTGACGATAGCGACGCGCTGCCCTTTGATGCTCATTGTCACCTTCTCCTTTATGACGGAACAGGAGATATCGATCGTGTCCCGGGAGAACAATCCACCAACATTTGACATGAGAATTCGTCTGTGGTGAATAAAGATATGGATCGGCTTGACCGCATGCAGCTCTTTATCCGGGTCGTTGAACGGCGGAGCTTCGCCGCAGCGGCGTCCGACCTTGGGCTTGCCCGTTCCACGGCCACCGAGGCGATTAAAAAGCTAGAAGGCGATCTCGGCGTTCGCCTTCTTGAGCGAACGACCCGGCATGTCGCGCCGACACTGGACGGCGCAGCCTTCTACAGGCGATGTGTGGCGATCCTCGCCGAGGTGGACGAGGCGGAAAACGTCTTCCGTGACATGCAACCGCGCGGCCTGCTGCGCGTCGATGCGCATCCTTTGCTGACACGCACATTCCTGTTGCCGCGACTCAATGAGTTCCTCGATCGGTATCCTCTGCTGGACCTGCAGATCGGGCAGGGCGACCGGCTGGTAGATCTCGTCAGGGAAGGTATCGACTGCGTCATCCGCGCCGGAGAGATTTCCGATAGCGGCTTCATCATGCGTCGCCTCGGGATGATCGCTGAAATCACCTGTGCCAGCCCAGCCTATATATCAAGGCACGGAATGCCACGCTCCCCAGACGCGATGGAGGGGCATCGCGCCGTTGGTTTCATATCCTCCCGTACCGGGCAGATCATGCCTCTCGAGTTCACGGTCGGCAACACTGTCCGTTTCGTATCCTTGCCGTGCCGGCTGACGGTCAACAACTCCGACACCATGACCGATCTCGCCCGCCTCGGCTTCGGCCTCATTCAGGCGCCGCGTTACCGCCTCCAGCGGGATCTGGACGAAGGGACGCTGGTCGAGGTCCTTGCCGACTATCTTCCTCCGCCGACACCGCTTACCGCGCTCTATCCGCAGAACCGCCAGCTTTCGCCGCGGGTACGCGTTTTCCTCGACTGGATCGTCGAATTGTTCTCCAAAGCTGAATTCTGACGGTCGGGCGCGATCCCAAATATCCAGCTATCTCCGGAGATCTGCCAAGACCGATTGCCCGCTCCGTGGAACAGCTAATCGAAAGGAGCAACAAGCAAGGTCTACACCTTAGAGGTATGCGAGGGCGTCGGCCTTTTCGCGCGACATGGCTTTCGCCAAATGTCGCTCATCTTGCCCGATGCGATTGAACGGTCGAACAGCGTCTTTGGCAAGCGGCGTGTCCTTACCGCTCCATAGACAGGGTTAAAGCCGATCTTGCAGCTCATACGTTGAGCTGATCACCTCATTCCACGCCCAGTTCTGGAGGAGTCGAGTCGCCAATTCGATCGCCGTTGACCTGCCACGGGTAATTTCCTCGAGATTGGATTAGAGTCCGGCCTCTTGAAGGACGGACAAATGAAAAAGCAGAGATTTGCTGAAGTCCGGGGTCAGGAATTTGCTTTCCGTCATTCTCACCTTCTTCGGCGGCAGTGGCCCGGAGCCGAGTCGCCGAATCGTAAGCCGATCTTCAGTGTGGAGGTGAAGTCGGGACATGACACATTGAATAATCGGCAAGATCGTAAGATCGTTCGGCATATCATTGGAGGCTCATTCAACCCAGCCAATACCTCGCTCCCGGCCCTTTGCGCCCTGCCACGTCGGCAGGGTTCGCCAAGCGACATCGGTCGATCGACAGGCAGCCGCAACCGATGCATTCGCCAAGACCGGACCGTAGGCGCTGTAACTCGGCTATGCGCTGGTCGATACGCTTTGCCCACGCGCTCGACAGCCGCGACCAATCCCGACGTGACGGTACGCGATCGGCCGGCAGCTTAGCGAGCTCGGCGCCGATCTCCTCAAGCGTCAGCCCGATCCGCTGTGCAAAGACGATGAAAGCGATCCGCCGCAATGCGGACCGGTGGTAGCGTCGGTGTCCCGAGCCGGCGCGCTCGGATGCGATCAGCCCACGCTCCTCATAGAAGCGCAGAGCTGATGAGGCAACGCCGCTGCGTCGCGACACGTCGGTGATGGTCAGCATCGGATCCATCCATAAATAAAAGCACGAAGCTCTCTTGACTTCAAGTTCACTTGAACTTGTAGCAGTTACGCGTACCCATTGAAGGAGCACCGCAATGCAGGCGAATATCGATCTTCAAGGACTTCGCGTAGCGATCACCGGCGGAACTTCCGGCCTCGGGCGGGCGCTTGTGCGGCAGCTTGCCGAGAAGGGTGCGAGCATTGCCTTCGTCGCCCGCACCGCCGCGAATGTCGAGCGCGTCGCAGCCGAGACGGGCGCGCATGGCATTGTCGCCGACATCGGAAAGAAGGAAGATATCTATCCGATCGCGATGCAGATCAGTGCCAATCTTGGCGGGGTCGACGTCCTGATCAACAATGCATCGAACCTCGGTCCTGTGCCTCTGGCGCTTCTTGCCGACACGGAGTGCGAGGAGCTGGAGGCGGCGCTCGCTGTCAACCTTCTCGGCGTCTTCCGGCTGACGAAAGCCCTGTTCGGTGCGCTTGCCGCGTCCGCCCGCGAGGGCCGCGGCGCGCTGGTGATCAACATCTCCAGCGACGCGGCGGTCAACGCCTATCCCGGCTGGGGCGCATACGGCGCGAGCAAGGCAGCGCTTGCCCATCTGACGGCAATTTGGGACGAAGAGTCGAGATCCGATGGAATAAGGTTCCTTGCGCTCGACCCTGGCGATATGGACACCCCGCTGCACGCGTTGGCGCTCCCGGACGACGATCCGTCGAGCTTGAAAGACCCGGAACTGGCCGCTGCCGAGATCCTCGAAACGATGATCGGGGCGTTGTCGGCTCACGCTGCGCTTACCGCCGGAGCCCACGCGTGATCGCCGCTGATCGCCTCGATCGGCAAGCGGCCAGGCTGTTCGTCGTTGGGGCGGACGGCACGATGCGCGAGCTGCCGCGGGCTCACCTCGGGACGTTATTTGATCCTGGCGATCTGGTTGTCGCCAACGACGCCGCGACCTTGCCTGCCAGCCTGCACGGCACGCATCTCCAATGCGGAAAGGCGATCGAGATCCGCTTAGCCGGCTGGCTGTCAGCTTCCGCTCCAGTCCGCTTCATAGCGATTGCCTTCGGCTCGGGCGATCACCGCACCCGCACGGAAGATCGGCTGCCGCCGCCCGCGCTGGCATCAGGCGATCGCCTCCAGCTCGGCTCACTTGAAGCCAGGGTCGAGCGCGTTCTCGACCATCCTCGCCTTGTCGAGCTCAGCTTCCAGGGTACCCGAGCAGCCATGTTTGCAGGACTGGCGCAGCATGGCAGGCCGATCCAATACGCGCATGTTCCCGAGCCGTTGGCACTATGGGATGTTTGGACGAGAATTGCCGCCCGGCCGGTCGCGTTCGAAGCGCCATCGGCTTCCTTCGCGCTCGACTGGCGCACACTGCAAGCTTGGCGTCGTCGCGAGATCGGTTTTGCAACACTCACGCATGCCGCGGGCATTTCTTCCACCGGCGAACCCGCGCTCGACTCGCGCCTTCCCTTCGATGAGCCGTACCGCATCCCTGAATGTACAGTGGCGCAGGTAGCGCGGGCGCGGCTCAGAGGCAGCCGCATCATCGCGATCGGCACGAGCGTCGTGCGCGCACTTGAAGCAGCCGCCAATCCCGATGGCAGCGTGGGTACCGGAGATGGTATTGCGACAGGCCGCATCGGCCGTGGCACTCCGCTCCGCGTCGTCGATGCGGTTCTCACTGGCGTCCACCAGCCCGGCGAAAGTCACTTCGAGCTGTTGCGCGCCTTTGCCGATGATGGCCTGCTCACCAGCGCCTCCGCCGCTCTCACCACATGCCGCTACCGTGCGCATGAATTCGGCGATTCGATGCTCCTCAATCGTCAACAGCGGCTCTATCGCGCGAACCTTCCCGGGGCACATGATCATCGATCTTAAGCTGCAGATGCTGTTGGAGTTTATTCCGGCCACCGCTGATACCTTCTTGAGAGTTATTCGATCGACAGGACAGTTTGCATCGCCGTGCCTTGGCTGGCTCGCCGGCGCTGAAGCGTGGCGTCAGGTCGGTTCGAACATCGGCTCGCGCAGGGTGGTGCTCGGCGCCATCATGATCAATGGCAGGATCTAGCAGGAAGCCGACCTGGAACACCTCGTCCCTCAGCAGCTCCTCGATCTCTCGGCCGATCTGCCTTGCCTGCCGGGCGCGACAGTGAGTTCCGGCCGCCGACCGGCCGCGGCGGCGACGAGTTCGCGCACGGCTCTCTGGGCAGCCCGGATTCTCGCGAACGGTCGGCGCCGGGGCTTCTGCTGAGAAATATCTTTATGCCATCAACTGCAAGCAGATGCTGAATGACGGGTTTGGTTCTGCTCTCATCAAGGCGACAGAGACCGGATAATCCGAAAAGTCGGACTATTTTGGTGTTTAGTTGCGGGGATGGGCGGGCTTATGCAATGAAGCGCCTGCCTTTTCGGCCGCCGCCTGCAGACGCTTGTCCTTGGTCCATAATGCCGCTCGCCGATCAAGCAGTATCGAGGCGAGCAAGTGGGCATCGGTATAGCCGATGCCCATACTGAAGATGCCGTGACGGTCGATCATTGTCATCACTTCGTCGTGCGTTGCGACGAACGCTTGGCGCTGGGCTGCCAGAAATGTAATCACACGCTCGCGATCTCGAAGGCTGCCAAGTGCCAGTTCGCCGACCACAGCCGGATGGCAGAGTAGACGATCGTGCTCAATGATCGTCCTAAGCTCCGCATCAACTTGGCGAAAATGATCGATCCATACAGAAGTGTCTGCCAGTATCACTTGGCCGCCGCGCTCCGGCGACGTGGAGCCGCCTCCGCATCGGGCATAGTTCCACCGAGCGCGATCAGGCGTTTTCCGGACTCTACTCGGATAAGCGTCTCCAACGCCTGGCGGACGAGAGCCGCGGTTTCTTTTGTGCCGGTCAGGGACTTGGCTCTTTCCATAAGAGTATCGTCGAGATTGATAGTCGATCGCATCGTCTATTATCCTTGTACTGATGTTTTAAATAGCACCATTTGGTGACAAAATCTACGTCTAGATCCCGCGTTGATACCTCCGGCGTCATCACAAGAATCAAGTGGCGACCTGTCGCCCGAGATAATCCGATCTGACCAGCATGGCGCGATCGTCTACTGTCACAATCAAGCCGGATTGAGGAGCTCCTACCGGGGAACGTGCGTTTGTAACCAATCCATAGAGTTCAGAGAGGACCAGGGCCGTTCTGGTACAGAAAATACAGAGCGGATTACGGCGCACGAGCGGAAGCGAAGTGGCAATTTGTGGTCTGGTCTCGCCTCATCCGGTAACACTGATTGAAAAAAGAAATAGGTGCGCCAGCCAGCTATTCCTGGCTGATTTGTGCCTCTGAAGGCAGTCTGAGCGAGTTGCCGCGGGCAAAATCCACGAAGGCACGCAGCGGCGGCGGCATCTGACGCCGGCTGGGATAATAAAGGTGGAAGCCTGGGAAGGGGGGTGTCCAGTCGTCAAGCATGCTGACCAGCCGGCCCGCGGCGAGATGTTCCGCCACATGATGATCGAAGAGATAAGCTATCCCGACACCATCCAGCACGGCCCGCAGCATCAGGTGGTTGTCGGTAGTGCTGAGCGGCCCCGAGACGGCCACTTCGAGCTTCTCGTCGTCGCGTTCGAATTCCCAGAGATAGAGGCTGCCATCCGTCGGCCACCGGGAAGCGATGCAAGAGTGGTCGCGCAGGTCGCGCGGCGTTTGTGGCATGCCGTGGCGCGCGACGTAGCCCGGCGAGGCGATGACGACGAGCCGCATCTCACCGCCGAGCTTTACGCTTACCATGTCCTTTTCCACCATCTCGCCTAGTCGGATGCCGGCATCGAAACGACCGGCGACAATATCGGTAAGTTTGTCATCCACGATAATGTCCATGATGATATCGGGATAGGCTGCATTGAAGGGAGCAATCAACGGCGCCAGCGTGTGGACGATCGCGACCCGCGGTGCGGTGATGCGCAGGAGACCGGCTGGCTTATCGCGCAGGGCCGCAACATCCGCCACCGCCCGGTCGAGATCGGCAAGCGCGGGCACTAGTCCGGCAAGCAATCGCTGGCCAGCCTCGCTCGGCGCCACGCTGCGTGTCGTGCGGTTGAGCAGACGGATTCCCATTCGTTCTTCGAGTGTGCGGATCGTCTGGCTGAGTGCGGAGGCCGACATGCCGAGCCGGGCAGCCGCGCGGGCAAAGTTGCCATGTTCGGCAACTGCCACGAAAGCCCTGAGTTCCGCATAATCGCTTCCGCGCATTATGTTCTCTTTGCTAAAGAAGTCATGTCGATAATGTAGCATTGTTATCAGTATCGGCAAGGCGCATCTTCTGTCTGCAACACAGGAGATTTATCCGATGTCAGATGAAACAACCAACACATTGTCCCTTGACCGCTACCGTCTCCTCGGCCGTTCCGGCCTGCGCGTCTCGCCGCTCTCGCTCGGTGCCATGACCTTTGGAACCGATTGGGGCTGGGGCGCCGATGAGCAGGAATCGCGTCGCATGTTCGACGCCTATGTCGATCGCGGCGGTAATTTCATCGATACTGCCAACCAGTATACAGGCGGCACGTCGGAAAGACTCGTCGGTCGCTTTGCCGAAGGCCGCCGGGACGAGCTTGTCATCGCCACCAAATATACTATCACCTCGCGCCCGAAGGATCCGAACTCCGGCGGCAATCACCGCCGCAGCATGATCCGCTCTGTGGAAGACAGCCTGAAGCGGCTGAACACCGACTATATCGATCTCTTTTACCTGCACGCCTGGGATTTCACGACCTCCGTCGAGGAGGTCATGAGGGGGATGGACGATCTCGTCCGTGCCGGCAAGATCGTCTATGCTGGCATTTCCGATACGCCGGCCTGGCAGGTGGCTCGTATGCAGACGCTGGCGGACCTGCGCGGCTGGGCGCCGCTGGTAGCACTGCAGATCGAATACAGCCTGATCGAGCGCACGGTTGAGCGTGAGCTGATCCCGATGGCGCGTGAGCTCGGCCTCGGCGTCATCCCCTGGTCACCGCTCGGCATGGGCATTCTGACCGGCAAATATACCCGCGCCGATCTCGACATCGGTGCCGGCACCGCAAGTGCGGTCGGCACCCGCAAGAATGTGGCTGCCGGCAACGGCTCGCTGACCGAGCGCAGCCTCGCCATCGCCGATGTCGTGAAGCAGGTTGCGGCCGAAATCGGCAAGTCGCCGGCGCAGGTAGCGATCGCCTGGACGCTTACCAACCCTGCCGTGACTTCGCCGATCATGGGTGTGAAGACGATAGCCCAGCTCGAAGACAATCTCGGTGCGCTCGATGTGGTATTGTCTGATGAGCATCGCACTCGCCTCGCCGAAGCCAGCGCCATCGTTCTCGGCTTCCCGCATGATTTCCTCGCCAAGCCACTGACGCGCGGCGTCATGTTCGGCGAAGCGACCATTGAGCCCCGACGCTGAGTACAACCGGTCGACGCATAAAGACGCGGCGGTGGTCGAACAATCGAACGCCGCCGCAGTTGAGCATAGACGCGGAAATTGGAGCGACTCGAGCCGCGGTTTCAAGCCCCCATGCGCTCGACGAGTTGCGCACCTGTTAACCCGGGTGCATCACTTAACGCGCGCATCATCCCTTCGGCAGCGCCTTCATCCGGTCGATTGGTTGGAGCACTCGAAGTCTTTCATCGAGCCGCAGCGGCATCTTGTGCGCCGTGCAGCTGAATGCCCAGCTGTAGGATTTACGCACCGGCTCAGGCCGTGCGCGACGCCGGCGATCTTGGTGCCGAAGTTCGTTCCGTCTGTATCAATTCCAGCCGCCGGGACCGCACGCTCGAGCGACCGAGGATGACAGCCGGTGCGCTATACGCCTGGGCCTTCCCGCCATGTCAAAAGTGGCATGTCAGGTTGCAAGGCCAGCTAGACTGTTTGCAGCTAACCCTTGTTCGAGGCGCCTTAGAGTGTCAGAACCCTCGTCGCCTCGTCACGGTCTATAGGACGAGCGGTCAGCTAGATGGCGATCGAACAGTTACTGTCGTCTTCGATCGCGGTGCTCCCCGTGGGCAGGCGCGAGGATAGCGTGGGATTCTGCACGGTTCAGCATGTTGACCAGTTCTTCGCCCTCATCGGCGGTAAGCATGTCCATAACGAAGCCGTGGACGAGAGCTTTCTGGTCTGAAACCGTATCGATTACCGTCCAGTAGATGTTGAGGTTCTTCTGCAGGGCGTATCTCTGGTTTTGCATCGATGATACCTTTCCTCCATCCTTCGATTGCTCGCGCGTTGCATCAACATCGATGACGTCCGTCCATTGGTGGGGAGGCGCGGACCCGACGCAGATTCTTGCAACGAGACGCGATAACGTCCGTCCTGTCGCTGCATGTTTTTTCAGCTGGTAAGAGGATAGAGCCGACGGGCTTCGGAACGTATTGCCGAATGAGATAAGCGACCAGCCGAATTGGCACCCCGACTATCCACCCATGGCAGACGCCCGATACTTTGGTCTAGATATGTGAGCCTACCTGGCCCACGCCGGCTTCGTCGTCAATCCGAGGCTGTCCGCCATCCGGACCAGGTCAACGAGAGATCTCGCCTGCATCTTTTGCATGACGTGGCCGCGATGAACCTTGACGGTCACCTCGCTCAGGCCCACTTGAGCAGCGATTTGCTTGTTGACGCTGCCCGCGACCACCAGGTTCATGATCTCGCGCTCGCGCGGCGTCAACGAATCATAGCGGGACCGAAGCTCGGCAATGAGCGCGACTTCCTGCCTGCGAGCGCAATCGCGCTCGATCCCGGCATAGGCGGCATCGAGCAATTCCTGCTCGCGCAGCGGCTTTGTCAGGAATTCGATAGCGCCGGCTTTCATCGCCCGCACAGAGATCGGAATGTCGCTGTGGGCACTGATAAAAATGACCGGAAGCTCAATTCCAAGGGAAGGGAGCATGCTCTGAAATTCCAGGCCGCTCCGCCCCGGCAGCCTTACATCGAGAATGATGCAGCCCGGAACGTCAGGGCGCTTACTATCCAAAAATTCCTGGCTGGACGCGAATGTCAGTACCTCAAGTCCAACCGAGCGCAGGAGATCGCCGAGGCCTTCGCGGACGGATGCGTCGTCATCAATGATGTAGACAATCTCCTTCATCCATGTCCCCAAGTTTTGCGCCGGTCAGGCGGCGCCCCGGACATGGATCAATTATTTCTCCTCGGTTGGTAATGTAAACTGAAAAATGGCACCGTGGGGCGCGTTTGGCGTGGCCCAGAGTTGGCCTTTGTGAGCCTCTATGATCGAACGGCTGATCGTCAGGCCCATGCCCATACCCTTTGGTTTGGTACTGAAGAACGCCTCGAATATATCGCCGATCTTCGCCGGGTCGAGGATAGGGCCGCTATCGCGGACAGCCACCAAAACGGTGTTGGGTGCTGCCTTTTCAGTGCTTACGATGAGTTCGCGCGCTCCTTTTGGCATCGCCGCCATCGCGTCGTTGGCGTTCATGATAAGGTTCAGGATCACCTGCTGGATTTGCACTTGGTCCCCTACGATCGGGGGCAAGCCGTCGGAGAGGTTTGTACGAAGCGACACCGCACTGCGTTCAAGGTCCGTGGACACCAGGGCTATCGTCTCGGACACGATATCGTTGATGTTCAGCCGATCCCTGCGTTCGGGTGATTTCTTCGCCATTGCCCGAATCCGGTCGATGACCTCGGATGCACGAAAAGCGTCGCTGATCATGCGCTCGATGGCGCGACGGGCGGAGACGATGTCACGGGGATCCGCGTCGAGATAGCGAAGGCAGGCATTGCCGCTGCTGACCAGCCCGGTGAGCGGCTGTCTGACCTCGTGGGCGATGGAGGCTACAAGTTCCCCCATAGTGGTCAGCCTGCTTACATGGGCAAGTTCTGCTCGCGCAAGCTGAATGGCATCCTCGGCCTGCCTGCGATCGGTGATGTCACGCGCCAGCGAAAGACGAAACCATTGCTTTTCCTGTCGGAATTTGCCGACGCGAACCTCGACCGGAAACGTTGTTCCGTCCTTCCGCCGGTGGAGTGTTTCGAAAGTCATTGGATGTCCTGCGTCGACGCGATCCACTAATGTCGCAAGCGCCTTTTCGTCGATAGCTCCGTCAAAGTCGCGCGGGTGCATGCCAATTAATTCCTCCCGGCTGTAACCGAGGCTTTCACAGGCTTGGCGGTTGACGTCTATGACGGTCAGATCGTCGGTATGGAGGAAAAAGGCATCGGTGGCATGGTCGACGAAGGTCCGAAAACGAGTTTCGCTTGCTCGCAGCCTCTCCTCTGCTCGCTTGCTCTCGGACAGGTCGAGCACGAAGGCCACGGCCTGGCTCCCGGCCCCCTCGAAACTTGCCTCACCGATCATCACGGGTACGTGACCGCCGTCCTTTCGCTGGTACACCTTTTCAAAGGGGCGGACGCTGCCGGTCACTCTGAGCTCGGCCTCGGCCTCGGCGTCACGTTCGCGCCATTCCGGCGGTGTCAGCTCCTTATCGAGGAGCTGACCCGCCAAGAGTTCGTCACGGCTGTAGCCCACCATTTGCAGGAACGCCTCGTTGGCCTCGATTATCCGACCTTCGATGTCCCGGATAAAAATTCCGATGATGTTCGCTTCGACAAGCCGGCCTATTCGCGCTTCACGCTCTGCCAGGTCGTGGTAAAGTCCGGTGATTTCGAGCGTGCTGGCGGCTTGCGAGGCGATGAGCTTCAACACCGGAATGCGCCCCGGCGCGAAGACACGGCCCGCCAGAGTATTTTCCAGATACAGCGCACCGATCAGCTTCGCGTGATTGATCAGCGGCAAACAGAGAATGGATCTGGCCGCACGATGGCGGATATAGGGATCGGCCGCAAAGGCGTTTTCAGCCGACGCATCGTCGAGGCTGACGATTTCCCGCACACGCAGGACGTAATTGAGAACTGATTCCGGCATCACGACGGCGACGGGCTCATTACGCAACTCTATGAGGACCGCTTCGCCGCGGATCGTCGCCTCAGCGGCAATCCGCGGTTCACCGCCGCGCGACAGGATCAGAAGGCCACGTTCGGCTCCCGCCTGCTCGACGGCCATTCGCAGCACCGTATCGATCAGCTTGTCGACAACGATTTCGCTGGAGACTGCTTGCGACACCTTGATGACGGTGGCGAGGTCGAGATGCTCGAGCGGCGCTTCGATCGTGCTTGTTGCAGCCGGTGCCGGTTGCCCATCCCGCAGTTGGGGATAGGCTTCTTCAAGCTGCCGGACCTTGCCGTCGGCTCCCCAACTGAGATAACAGCGACGGGCGCTTTCAAGATACAGGCGAGCAATCTCATCGAAGCCGCGCGCCCGGTAAAAGCCCGAAGCGCGCTCATACGCGATCGCTTCGTCGTGTGGGAGCGCGTGCGCACGCGCCAACTGGATCGCCTGTTCATAGAGGCGCTCGGCTTGCAACTCACGGCTTCCCAAGCGGGCGACCTCTGCGCCGAGCAATGTTGCGCGGCTTGCGAAATTCTCCGGGCTGTGCGCGGCCCAAGTGTCGAGCTGCCGGCGATGAGCGCGTAGGGCCTTGCGATAAAGAGCTGTTTCAGTCGTCGGTCCTTGCAAAGCAGAGGCCAATGAAAGTCCGGTGTAAAAGTGATATTCCGCCCGCTCGAAAATAGCGGGAGTCATCCACAGGAGGCTTTCTGCTTTCGCCGCTGCCGAAAGTGCTGTGAGGGTATCCCCGGCAAATACACATGCCTGTAGCTTGCGGATCCAGTACAGGCAACTGCCCGGCTTGCCGTCGGTCGTAAGTTCGAATTGCTGCTCGTCGAACCCTTCATCGTTGAAGCATCCGAAGATCGGCGTCAGCCCGCGAAGCGTGCGGATGAGTTGGAGCTGCCCGCTGATGAAACCGACGGCGACTCCGAAGCCGGCCTGACGCGCGAAGTCCAAACCAGCTTCCGCATCGCGCTGGACCTGCGAGAGGGGCTCGCCAGCGGCCAGAAGATAGGTCACAAGGTTATTCCGGCTTAAGACGGCGTAGGTGAGATCGCCGACCTGCTGTGCCGTTTCGAATACGCGCTGCGCAAGCGCACGGCCGGTGCGGACATGACGCGACGACGATTTCGCAAGGTTACCGAAGGCGAGGTAGACTCGTGCCTTCAGGCGTTCCATTCCAGGCTGTTCCGTCAGGTCCAGTCCGAGCAGGCCGAACCGAAAACCGGCTTCATAGTTGCCAAAATAGGGCCCGAGCACCGTGCCCACAGCAGTGAAGGCATAAGGCGATGTGTCGCTGTTGCCGTGCTTGAGGCTGATGTTGCCCATTCGCCCGATAACGAGGCAGCGCAGATTCTCGTTGGTAAACAGGGCCGGAGTAACAAGTGAAGTCAGAACGTCCATGGTCGCGAGCGCGACAGGGTCCGCCATTGGGGGCGAGTTAAGCAGCGCTTCGATAGGGCGGCCCCCGAGTTGTCGCCAAAGCCGCGCGTATTCCTGGCGCACCTGGCCCCTGGTCGGGTGGGACGACCACGAAATGCCGACCCGGCGCAGGTAGTCGAGACCGAATATGATGGCCTGATCGCTCCGACCCAGGCTCATGAAAAGGTCGACGCGCAGGCGCGTGACGCGGGCCAGGTCGGCGAGGCTGGTGGCTCGGCTTGCCAATTCCGCGAGGCGGGCCTGCGCCTCCGCCGGTGCGCCTGTCAAGAATTCGCATTCGGCCCTGTGGAGTTCGAGGGCGAAAGCGAGTTCGTATCGGCGCTCCCAGGCATCGTGCGGCAGGTAAGCCGCACCCGTGCCGGCATAAGCCAGCGCCGATTCGTATGCAGCCGACGCCTTGGCGCGGCGAGTGGCAAGCAGGTTCAAGTCCGCGAGACGCTCTCGCTCTTCACCGGGCGCGATGAGCGCGCCGCCGCAGTTGAGTTGGCCGACAATCTCGAAAATATTCTCCTCGAGTGCCTGCGGCGGTCTATGCTTCAGCAGGAGGCGGCCAATGGAAAGATGCGCTGCCGCCCGCTCATCTTCAGGGATCAGCCCATACGCGGCCTCCTGAACACGATCATGCAGGAAGCGGTAAGATGACCCCTCTTCAAGCAGCACGAGTCCGGCCCGCGCCGCGGCCCAAAAGGCTGCATGAACCGCGTCGTGATTTTCGCTCCTGATCAGAGCTAGGGTATCAACCGCCGCGTGATTGCCGAGACACGCCAGCATGTTCAGGGCAGCCTGTGTGGTATCGGGCAGGCGCCGCAGCTTGCTTAGCATAAGATCCACGACGTTATCGGTATAGCCTTTCGCTCTTATGCGATCGAGATCCCAATCCCAGTGCGCCTGTTCGTGATTGAATTCGAGCAGGCCTTCGTCCGGCAGCGTGCTCAGGAACTGGAGCGCGAAGAAGGGATTGCCTCCGCTCTTCTTGTGCACTAGCCGCGCAAGCGGCTGGACACGCTTGCTTCCGTAATGAAGAGCGTCGGCCAGCATCCGGGTCAGATCTTCCAGCCTGAGCGGTGTCAGTACGATTTCATGCACTTGGCCACCGGCCTCCCGGATCGCTGTCAGCCGGCGGATCAGCGGATGGGTGGACGATACTTCGTTGTCGCGATAGGCGCCAATGAGCAGCAGGTGACGCATATCCTGCTGGGTGCACAAATCTTCAAGCAGATCGAGCGTCGCTGCGTCCAACCATTGGAGATCGTCCAGAAACAGCGTAAGCGGATGTTCTGCTGTGGCAAACACGCGCAGCAGCCGCCTGATGTTCAGATGGAAGCGGCGTTTGGCATCCTGAGGCGGCAGATCCGCAACCGCCGGAAGCCGGCCGATGAGAGATTCAAGTTCCGGAATGAGCGTTACCAGCAGCCGACCGCCCGCGCCCAGCTCTTCGCTTAAAGCAGCGCGCCATGGCGCGAGTTCCGCTTCACTCTTGCCCAGCAGCACTCGGACGAGGCCTTGCAGGGCCTGCGCTAGGCTCGCATAAGGAATGTGACGCTGGTTCTGGTCGAATTTGCCGGAAGCAAACAGCCCACGTGACGGCACGAGCGCGCGGTGGAGCTCATTCACGACCATGGATTTGCCCACGCCGGCATGACCCGAAACCAGCACCAGCGTCGGACCAGCGCCCGCTACGGCCCGGTCGAATGCGGAGGTCAGGGCGGCGATCTCGCGTTCGCGACCGTAGGGCCGCTCGGGGATCACCAGTCTGTCCGGCACATCGCGCGTCCCGAGCGGAAATTCTGAGATCCGCCCATACTTCTCGCTCTCGACGAGGGCACGTCGAAGATCCGCCTCTAGCCCGGCGGCCGTCTGGTAGCGTTCCTCTGCGTTCTTGGCGAGCAGCTTCATCACGATTGCCGAGATAACGCCTGGTAGCTCTCTTGCACGCTCGGACGGCGGCACCGGTCGCCTGGCAACGTGGCAGTGCACCCATTCCATCGGCTCCGAAGCAGTGAACGGCAACTGGCCGGTAATCATTTCGTAGAGCGTGATGCCGACGGCGTAGAGGTCACTACGCGAGTCCACCGATCGGTTCATGCGGCCGGTCTGTTCGGGCGACATATATGCGAGGCTGCCAGCAATGACCTCAGGGGGCTCGGCGGCCTGGCGCTGACGAGAAAGATGCGATGCCACTCCGAAGCCCGTGAGACGAACCCGTCCATCCGCCTCGTCCGCCAGTATATTCGCTGGCTTGATGTCCCTGTGAATGAGGCCGCATCCGTGAGCCTTGCCGACTGCCGCCGCAATGCCCCTGGCAAGGCGCAGAAAGACAGTGAGTTCGCCTGCCATGCCATGGCTGTGCCGTCCCATCAACTGCGGGAGGGGCACGCCGCCGCAATCTTCGAGGACGAGCACGCCACGACCATTTTCCGTGGTGAAATCCAGCGGTTTGGCTGCCCACTCCCGGTCGAGTTCGTCTTTCAGGCGATACTCGTGGGCCAGTCTGTCGAGGCTGGTTCGATTGGGATGTTCGGCTGCAAGCTGCACCCTCAGAACGGCTTTTGATGCGCCGTTGCCGCTCCGGATCAGCTCTCGTGTAAAGATGCGATCGCCGTCACTCCAGGAGGATTGTGGCTCGTGGTACCTAAGGTCGGTCGAAGTTTGCTGGCCGATGGAAGCGAGAGCGCGCTTCCGTCCGAACATGTTCTTCCTGGTCTTCTGCGCATCTTTGACCGTGTCGTCCATGGCACACCGCTCGCTTCGATGCTGCCCGCATACCATCGGAGGTGCAGGCATCGCAGATCCAATCAAGCTTCACCGACTTTCCTCTCATGTCAACGAGCCTATGCTTCGGATTATGAGGCGGTCGCAGCTCTGCTGATCTTCGCGACTCGGGTTCCAGTGCCTGTTGTTAAGCCAGTTCCGCGAAGAGCAAAGCTGCGGCAATGCGGTTTCATGCTATAAGAGGCGCCGCGCCGGCAGGGGTGAAGGTCTTACGGTCAAGCAAAACGCCGGCGCGGCAAGTCGGCCCGTGATGGGAGGGCGTTTCTTTTAGGGCCGTTGCAACAGTAACTC
Organism: Rhizobium sp. NXC14; assembly: GCF_002117485.1. Taxonomy (NCBI): domain Bacteria; kingdom Pseudomonadati; phylum Pseudomonadota; class Alphaproteobacteria; order Hyphomicrobiales; family Rhizobiaceae; genus Rhizobium; species Rhizobium sp. NXC14. The sequence goes on along the minus strand of NZ_CP021033.1, from coordinate 676,453 downwards.
TGCCTGGAGCGCCCTCGCCATTATGCCAAAGTATATTTGTTTAGCCCTTTCGCACGATTTCCTAAACCAGACCAATTATGCCGGAAGTATCAGATCGCGCCTGCCTTGAGAGCAGCACCGTCTCGATCCCGAGCTTTGACATCTTCTTCGCGATCGCCGGCCCGCCGCCGTGGAACCGGAGAGTGGCGGTGAGAGGGCGTTTGCCTGCCTACAGCCATGGAACCAAAGATACCGCCGTCGGCCGGCCGAACAGGAGCTCAACGCGCTTCAGATGGCGCGCAATATGCTCGAACGCCTCGGGGGAAGGCGCCGCAGCATATTCCTGGTGCTAGCTCAATTTTTATCACTCGCGCCTCCGTCAATCTGCCGATCTCCGGGACGCTCAAGGCTTCTTATACTGATGAACTCACCGCCATCATCAACGGTCGTCGCCGTGCGCGCGAAAACGCTTCACTCGGCTGTGTACCCCGCAACTTGCCTCCGAGCACCATCGCCGCCGGCCACCCTTTGAACGATCAAGGAAGAGCCAGCCGCAATTATCGCCCTTGCACTCACGCACGCGACGGCGGCCGCTCCGGTTGGTCAACAGATCAGTAGCAGCGATAGCGAATAGGTGAAAAATATCGGACAGATCGTCAAAGGGGAGTGCCCAGACGAAGTTCTGATTTGACTTTAGGAGGGTCTGTCTTGCGCGGCCTGCTCTCGCCATTTCTACCACTGTGCTCAATGCTGGCTCGGGATAAGGAGCATCGGTATCCTCGGCAATGAATAGGGTGTAGATAGTTTCTCTAAGCCTTATCAAATTCGCCAGGGCGTCTTCTGCCTTGCCGGGATCGACCGCCGCGCGTTCCCTCAAACTTGCCAATCCCCTTGCATCGATGAGCTGAAGCCTTTCAACGAACGCCAGCACGTCATCGAACGACCGCAGGAAATCGGGCCCCCAACGGCCGCGGCGGCTGTCGAGGGTGTTTACCAGTTCAAGGGCAGGATGACCGCCGCTCAGACGCATGTCGAATATTGATGAGGCCATGGTGCGGAACAAAGAGCAGGTTGCCAGATTGTAACGATATAAATAATGTTTACTCGTTACAGAGCAAGGGCCCCTCTATGTCTCCTCGCAAGAACGTGATCAAGTTCCTCAGTCTTTGCCTCGTCTGGGGTCTGACGTGGATCGCCGTCAAGACCGGTATCGAAACCGTGCCGCCGATGATGTTCGCGGCGACAAGGTTTCTTTGCGCCGGCCTTCTGCTCTCAGGCTGGTCGCTGCGGTCCTGTCGCATACCGTTTGCGGCCGGTGAAGATTTGGTCAGGCTTGTCATTGCAAGCCTGTTGATGATCACACTCTGCTACGGTCCGCTGTTTTGGGGTATGCAATTCGTTGCATCCGGGACAGCTGCCGTGATCGAAATGTCGCTTACGCCCCTGGCTCTGCTCGGGTTCGGAATATTGCTGGGGGAGGAACGATGGAGTGGCCCCCGAGCTTTTGCGATGATCATCGGCATGATCGGCCTGTCATTCCTGTTTTCACCCACACTCGAATTTACCAGCCTCTCCGGCACCGCCGGCATTGTTGGACTTCTTGCGATCAGCTGGAGTGCAGTATCGTCGGCCTGGGGATCTGTCTTGGCCAGGCCGCTAATCGCCCGTTACGGCAGCACCTTCTTATCCGGCTGCACGACACTCATCGGAGGTGGAGGCCTGTTTTTGAGTTCACTGGTTTTCGAGCCCGAAGCAACCGCAAGTCTGCAGACACTGTGGAACTGGCAGGCAGTCGCGAGTTGGCTGTTCCTCGTCCTCTTCGGATCGCTGATCGGTTACAGCATCTATCTTCAGCTTATTCGTGACATCGGGCCCGCCCGGGCGGGCAGCTTTGCGTTCGTGTCGCCCATCGTTGCTGTAGCCGTCGGCGCTATGATCGCTGGCGAGGCCTTGTCTGCGGCGGGGATGTTGGGAATGATACTCATGCTGCTGGCAGCGGCCATTTGTCTCTATGGATACCAAGATTCGTCGAGAAGCAGCCGACACGATGATGCAGAGGCGGACGAGAGGTGCGCCTTAGAAGTCGCCGTCGAACTTCGATGCGATAGGCGGCAAAGAGAAGCAGCCCGCCGGATTCGCTGAGTAATCTGTCAGAATGCTATGGCGGGGCCAAGGCATTCCGGGGCCGAGCTTGATTCCACGATTCAATCCCCATGTACAACTTATCATGAATATTGTCGTGACACGGCGAGAGCCCCAACGCCTCAAAGCAGGCCCCTGACCCGGACGCGAGCTCCACTGGCGTTGCGTCCGGGCAGCCAGTTTTCAATCAAAAATGCGTCGGGCCACCGCGTCCTAGATTATAGGAGTGGAAAGATGTTGAATCCTTCACCAATAGTGGCGAGCTGGGACATCGTGCACTGACTTTCCGAGTCACATTCCAACCGATTTCATGGCTCGATGCGTTCCTGCGCATGATCGCGCGGTGGACATTGCGCCTGCGCCAACTGATGGTGAGCATGTTTCCGCAGCTCTCTGACGTCGAGATTGAATATTGCCGTGGGTCTCGTCGGGTGCACCAGCTTAGGCGGGAGACTCCCTCACCGTGTCTGATCTGGCTTCGTCTGATCGGACGGGCAGACATTCCGGCTCCTGAACACCGCCCCAGTCAAAGAGTTGCGTAGACCAGCAGCCAGGCGATCTCGGACAGAAGATCTTTTGCGGCTTGACGCCAAATCAAAGTTACTTAATCTAAGCATCGACAGGATCCCGTTGGGAGGAGGGGCCTGCATTCGCGATCCCTATCGCATCATCTTCGTCTCCCAAAGCCAGGATTCCCGATCGCGCGCCGCCGATTTTCAACAGGATAAGCCATGCCGCTCACCATTGCCCAACGCCTCGATAGTCTGAAGGTCCGTATCGCCGAGCTCGCGCATTGGCGGGACCGGTATAGCAGCCCGATCGATGGCTGGACCTTCGAGGGCGAGCCGATCGCCCATCTGCAGGACTGGCCGCATCGTCAGGGCGTGGTGCATTTTGCTGCGAGTGCTGAAGCGCCGCAGAGCTGGCCGCTCGAAGATATTCGCCTGCAGCTGGATCTCGGCGGTGAGAGCCTGATTACGCTCAGCTATCCCGACGCTGAAAACGAAACATTCGGCCTCGATCCCTATCACCAGGAATTCCCGGTAAAGGACCGACGCTTTTCGATCGCGGCGGAAAGCGTCGCCCGCTTTCCTTTCGGCGAGCCGAACCGGGCGCCGCGGCTCAACAAAGCCCGTCTGATCTGGCTCGACGGTCCCCTTCACCGCCTGCATCTTCTCCTGAAGCAGATCGCCGAGGCGATCGGCGTGCTCGGCGAGCATGAGGTCGTGCCGCATCTGGTCGGCGCCGCGGAGCAGGCCTTGCGCAGCCTCGACTGGCCGTCGGATACAGCGGCCTACATTTCCCGCACGTCGGGCGCCGTCATGCAGCAGAAGATCTGGGAACTGCCGGAGCTTGTTTCCGATCCGGCCGGCCTCACCGACGAGCAGAGCGCTTCGGCCGCCGCTGCCTTCGAGGTCCTGACGGTGCGGTTGAAGGAGCTGCAGCAGCGCTTCCCCCCGAATGGGGAACTGGTGCTGACCGGCCACGCGCACATCGATCTCGCCTGGCTCTGGCCCTATCGCGAGACGCGGCGGAAAATGCGGCGCACCTTCAACACAGCGCTCTCTCTGATGGAGCGCTCCGCCGAATTCCGCTTCAACCAGTCGACCGCCCATTATTACGCGCAGATGGAAGAGGAGGATCCCGAGCTTCTAGAGCGCATCAAGAAGAAGGTCGCGGAGGGGAAATGGGAAACCGTCGGCGGCATGTGGGTCGAGCCCGATACCAACATGCCGACCGGCGAAAGCCTTGTGCGCCAGGTGCTCTACGGTCAGCGTTATTTCGAAAAAACCTTCGGCGCCCGCCACACGGTCTGCTGGCTGCCGGATTGCTTCGGCTTCTCCGGCGCGCTGCCGCAGATCTTGAGGCAGGGCGGCATCGACAGCTTCTTCACCATCAAGGTCAATTGGAGCGAGACCAACCACATGCCCTCCGATCTCTTCTGGTGGAAGGGCCTCGACGGCAGCCAGGTGCTGACCCACACCTTCGACAATCCGATGCAGGGCTACAACGGCTTCGTGCAACCCGATTGCTACCTGCCGACGTGGAAGAATTTCCGCGGCAAGGCGCAGCATCACGCCTCGCTTCTCGCCGTCGGCTATGGCGACGGCGGCGGCGGGGTGACGCCCGAAATGGTGGAGCGCGAAGTGCAGCTGCGCGATTTTCCCGCCATTCCGCAAGCGCGCTGGGGCACGGTCAAGGGCTTCTACGAGCAGGCGCATCGCAGCGCATCGGAGAAGAAGCTCCCCGTCTGGGACGGCGAAATCTATCTCGAACTGCATCGCGCGACGCTGACGACACAAAGCGGCGTCAAGCGCAAGCACCGCCAGGCCGAACGCGCGCTGATCACCGCCGAGACCCTCGCTTCGCTCGCCCATATGCTCGGGGCAGAAAAGCCGAAAAGCCTCGAGGCGGATTGGCGCGTGGTGTTGAAGAACGAGTTCCACGACATCCTGCCGGGTTCGAGCATCCGCGACGTCTATCAGGATGCGGAGCAGGAACTCGGCGGCGTCATCGACCACGCCAAGGCCGAGCAGGCCAAGGCTTTGCAGACCCTTTCGGCCAATTTGCCGAAGGGCGGGGTCGCTGATGCCCTCATTTTCGTCAATCCCTCGCTTGCGCCGCGGCCGGTGAGCGCCACGCTTGCCGACGGCACGGTACTTTCGGCCGCCGATATCGTCGCTCCCTTATCGGTCGCAGTCCTCGACAGGCAGGCGCTGAAGCCGGCGGGTGGGCTGAAGGCCGGCTCCGATCGCCTGGAAAACGATCATCTCTCGGTGGTCATCGGCAACGATGGAGCCGTTGCCAGCCTCATCCACAAGGCGAGCGGCCGCGAAGCGGTCGATGGCTCCGCCAACCAGCTCTGGGTCTATCCGGCCGATAAGCCGCGCAACTGGGATGCCTGGGATGTCGACGCCGATTATGCCGAAAAGGGCGTCCGGCTCGAAGCGCCCGAAAGCATCGGCCTCGTCGAAAGCGGCCCGCACCGCGCGGCGATCCGCGTCGTCCACCGCTACCGCAATTCGAGCGTCACGCAGACTTATGTGCTGACCGCCAACGCTAAACGGCTCGACATCGAAACGACCATCGACTGGCACGACCGCCGCACCCTGCTGCGCACGCTGAACCCGGTCGACGTGCAGGCTCGCAAGGCGACCTTCGAATGCGCCTTCGGCGTGGTCGAGCGGGCGACACACACGAATACCTCCTGGGAGCAGGCGATGTTCGAGGCCGCCGCCCATCGCTTCGTCGACATCAGCGAGCCGGGCTTCGGCGTCGCGCTCCTGAACAATGCCAAATACGGCCACAGCGCCCGCGGCAATGTGATCGGCATGAGCCTGGTGCGCGGGCCGATTTATCCCGATCCGCTCGCCGACGAAGGCGAGCAGAGCTTCACCTACGCGCTGATGCCGCATGAGGGCGCCTGGCATGAAGGCGGCGTCCTCGACGAGGCGCTCGATCTCAACCAGCCGCTGGTGACGGCCGAGGCAAAAGGCCTTTCCGCCGGCAATTTTGCGCCGCTTGGCGTCGAGGGCACTCCGGTCGCACTTTCGGGCCTGAAGCCGGCGGAGGAGGGCGAAGGCCTGATCCTGCGCCTTTATGAACCGGCCGGCCGGCGTGGCCGACTTTCCCTCGCCCTGCCTTCCGGATGGGCGGCGTCGCAGCCGCTCAACATTCTCGAAGAGCCTATGGAGCGTAAAGGCCCCGCCGACATCATGCCCTTCGAAATCAGGACTTGGAGGCTGCGAAAGGGCTGATCAACCATCCGCGACGCGCGGTATGTGCGGCACAAACTAGACAAATTGGTCATTTGATACTATACCAGTTCATCTAAGAATGGAGATAGTGTCATGGCTGGTTCTGAGGTCCGGCTGCATCATGCCCGTCAGGCAAGGGTCGCCGACCGCGTCGCCGCCAAAGTTGCTGACGTGCTGAAAGCCGACGCCGCATTCGAGTCCGGCTCGGTGGCCCTGTCTGCCAGTATTGCGGGCGCGGCGGCTGCGGCCATCGTCGATCTTCCCGTTAGCGTAAGGCGCGAGCTTAGCAAGCGCCAAGGCGAACTTGCCCGCCGTATTCGTGGCCTGGTGGAGACGTTCGGCGATGCGCCTGCCGGCGGCAAGATCGTGCTCGAGATTTCGAAAACCGTGGAGCCTTCCGCCGGCGAAGGACTGGGGAAGATCGTTACGGCCGAGGAGGGCGCGCGGTTGCTGGGCGAGCTTGCGGTCGCCCGCAGGCTTGAGGATTGGGCCGGGCCGGTTGCCGGCGCCAGCGAACTCCAGCGCGATTTTGGAATTGCACGCTCCACGCTCAATCGCTGGCAGCATGCCGACGAGGTGATCGCACTGTTGAAGGGAACGAGAAAGCACGTCTATCCGATCGAACAATTCATCGACGGGCGTCCCGCAAGGGGCATAGCAACGGTCGCCGCTCTCGTGTCCAATCAGCGGGTGGCATGGCTGTGGCTTTGCCAGCCGAACCCCATGTTGGGCGGGCGCAGGCCCATCGACCTCCTGAAACAGGATCGCGCTGACGAGGTCATCGACGCGGCTCAGACCTATTTCGCCGTGCAATGAGACTCGACAAAACTATCCTTCAGCGCCTCGCCGTCCGGGCTGATGTCACCGACTATGTCAGGATCATCGCGCGCGCCCATGCCGGAACGCCGCTCGGCATGGGTTTCGGCAAGTCGCGGTTTTCGAGCCCCAAGGACAAGTTCCGGCTGCTCTACCTCGCTCAGGACCCCATGATCGCCGTCGCGGAAACGATTGTTCGCGACCGCTTTCAAGGTAGAGCCGAGCGAGTGATATTCCAGGAGGAGTTCGACCGCTATTCGGTCGCCGCCGTCCGAAACCCGGGCCCGCTTTTTCTACTCGACCTGCGCTACGAAGGCGCAAACCTGCTCGGTGTCTCGACGGATGCCGTTCGGGCACGGGCGCAGGCGAGCGGACGCCGGCTCAGCCAAGACATCTACGATCGCACCGATTTCGACGGCATTCTCTACATGTCGCGGATCACCAACAAGCAATGCGTTGCCGTTTATGACCGCGCCACCGCCGGCCTCGAGGCGGATAGCCCCGCATTGGATCTGCCCCGCCTGTCGGCGCTCGCTGCAGGTCACCGTCATATCAAGGGAATAATCCCGGTCGTCGAGAAGACGTTCCGCACTCGGCGGATGCGACACAGAGCGAGCCAGCTGTCATATCCACATCCTGCGCTCGCTATCCCAATCGAAGGTGCGGACTCGGCCAAGGCGATGGCGACCAAGGCTGAGGAAGAGGCCGATGCCTCCGCTGCCCTCGTCCTATACGTCAATCGGTGTCGGTCCGTTGACCGTTATCACGTTGATCGGCGCCGCTGTTTTTGCCGCCCGCGTGATCGCAAAACCGATCGGCGAGATTACCGCAAGCATGAGCGGTCTAGCAGAAGGCAATCTCGATGCCGACATCCCATTCGCCAACCGGCGTGACGAAATCGGCCGGATAGCCCGCGCCGTCTAAGCTTGAAGCAGAACGACGCCGCCGCGCGAAGGTCATTGAAATGCAGAGGAACGTCGATGTGATCATCACGGCAGCGGTCGCCGGCGACTTCACGCGTCGCGCCGCCGCGGAATACGGCTACGAGGATCTCAATTAGTTCGCATTGGGCGTTAATGAACCCGCCGCCGCAGAATCTGGCATTCACCGGCTTACGGTCTTTGGGCGCCGGTCGTGGCAACATAGAGGGAATAGAGTGAGCGCGTTGCGGCTATGAACAGACGGTTGCGTCCGGGGCCGCCGAAGGTCAGGTTGGCGACGGTCTGAGGGACGCGGATCTTGCCGATCAGCTTGCCTGCCGGATCGAAGCAGTGCACGCCATCACCGGCACTGGACCAAAGGTTCCCCTGCACGTCAGTCCGGATTCCGTCCGGGATGCCGTTGTCGATGAGGCAGAAGACGCGGCCGTTCGCAAGGCTGCTGCCGTCGACTACATCGAACGCGCGGATGTGGCGTGGCAGGCTTTCGTCGTGGCTTGCTGACGAATCCGCGACGTAGAGGATCGTCTCGTCAGGGGAGAAAGCAAGGCCGTTCGGCTGGATGAAATCCGTGATGACGGCGGTTAGCTGGCCGGTCGCCGGGTCGAGCCGGTAGACGTTGCGCGTCGCCTGCTCGGGCTCAGCCTGATAGCCTTCATAATTCGACATGATGCCGTAGGTCGGATCGGTAAACCAGATCGTGCCGTCCGATTTCACCACAACGTCGTTCGGCGAATTGAGCCGCGCGCCCTCGAAACGGTCGGCGAGCACGGTGATCGAGCCGTCGATCTCGGTGCGCGTGACGCGGCGCCCGCCATGTTCGCAGGAGACGAGCCGGCCCTGGTGATCGCGCGTGTGGCCGTTGGTGAAGTTCGATGGCTGCCGGTAGATGGAGACGCCGCCCTCGGGCGTCCATCGCAGCATGCGCTGGTTTGGAATGTCGCTCCAGAGAAGCTGGTTCGCATCGTTGAACCAGACAGGACCCTCTGCCCAGCGGCAGCCTGAATAGAGTTCGTCGAGACCGGCGCTGGTGACGATCAACTGCCGGAAGCGCGGGTCGTGGATTTCGTAGATGCTGGCCTCGGCCATGGTGATCTTCCTGATTATCGCATGCCGGCCCGGCGACCGCCGGCGAGCATGATCACGCTGATGATGATGAGGCCGGTCATGATGAGGCGGATGCCCGCGCCGAGCCCATAGGTGTTGAGCATGGAGACGACCAGGAACATGAAGAGCGACGCGCCCCAGATGCCCGGCACGTTGGAATCGCCGCCGGCAACCGCTGTGCCGCCGATCACAACGACGGCGATCGAGGTCAGCAGATATTCCGAGCCCATATTGAGTGCTGCGCCGCCGGAGAAGCAGGCGAGCAGATAGCCCGCGACGGATGCGAGCACGGCGCAGAAGAGGTAGGTGACGAAGCGCGTGCCGTCGACCGGAATGCCGGCCATGCGTGAGGCGGGCATGCTCTGGCCGATCGCCGAGATCCAGCGCCCGTAGATCGTCTTCTCGAGCAGGAACCAAGCGAGTAGCGAGATGAGGAACGCGACGATCGCCACGTTCGGTACGCCAAGCGTGTTCGTGGTGGTGAACTCCGCAAGCATGCTCGGAGGCTTGATGCGCAAGCCACGGTTTGCCCAGATCGCCGCGGACTGCACGATGAAGCTCATGGAAAGCGTGGCGATGATCGGCGGAATGCGCAGCGCCTTGATGAGCGCGAAATTGCCGAGGCCGACGACGAGGCCGATGAGGATGGCGACAAGAAGCCCAGGCAGGATCAAGCCGTTTTCGACATTCATCAGTTTCAGCGCCACCGTACCGGCAAGTGTCATGGTGGCGGGAACCGACAGATCGATATTGCCGGGACCGAGCGTGATGACGAACATCTGGCCGATGCCGACGATCACCGAGAAGGCGGCGAAGGTGAGTGCTGCCTGCGACAGGCCGAGCGTGCTGGCGCCGAGGGTCACCATGATAGTCAGGAACCAGACCACGAAGGCGGCAAGCCATGACCAGATCCAAGATTTGCCGGAAAGGCTGAGGAGGGGCTTCATCGGCGGCGTTTCTCCTGTTTCTCCAGCCGGTTCAGCATGAGGCGCAGCGCGAGCACGATGATCAGGATCGCGCCCTGGGCTCCGATCTGCCAATCCGGCGAGATGCGCAGGAAGGATAGGAATGAGCCGGCGAGCGTCAGCGTCAGCGCGCCGACAACGGCGCCGACAGGGGAGACGCGGCCGCCGATGAACTCGCCGCCGCCGAGGATCACGCCGGCGATCGACAGCAGCGTATAACGCAGCGCGATATTGGCATCGGCCGAGGTGGTGAGGCCGACGAGGGCGATGCCGGCAAGCACCGCGAAGAAGCCGGCAAGCCCATAGGCGATGGCCCGCGCCCCGACAATCGACCAGCCGGCCCGCTCGACCGAGCGCTGGTTGCCGCCGATGCCGCGGATCAGCACGCCGAGCGAAGACCGCATGACCAGAAGATGGGCGACGGCGGCTATGATGACGCTGGCGACGATCGCCATCGGCGCCAGCGGCGGCTTGACGGTCATCAGAGAGCGCACCCAATCCGGCGCCTGCCCGCCTGGCGCCGGCAGCAGCAATACGGCAAGTCCACCCCAGACGAAGCTCATGCCGAGCGTGACGACAATGGACGGCAGGTCGCGCAGGTAGATGATAACGCCGAGGGCCGCATAGGCCGCGATCGCTCCCGCAAGGATCAGGATGCCGGTCGCCGGGTCGTCGCGCAGAAAGGTCGCGCTCACACAGGCGACGAAGCTGACGAAGGTGCCCATCGACAGATCGAGATCGTTCACCGTCATCACAAGCATCTGGGCGATCGTCGCAAGCGCGATCGGCACAGCGAGATTGAACAGCAGGTTGAGGCCGACATAGCTCATGGCGCGCGGCTGCAGCCAGAATACGGCGGCGAGCAGCAGTGTCAGCGAAAGGGCGGGAATGGCAAGACGCAAGGCGTCGGATGACAGCCGGACCATCATGCGGCGACCCCCTCGAAGGATGCGGCGATGATGTTCGTCTCGTTGACGGCGTCGCCGGCAAGTTCGGCAGTGATGCGGCCTTCGCGAAAGACGTAGACGCGGTCGCACAGACGCACTTCGTCCATTTCAGTCGAATACCAGATGAAGGTGCGGCCGCGCGAAGCTTCGTCGCGGATGATGGCGTAGACCTCCTGCTTGGTTCCGACATCGACGCCACGCATCGGATCATCCATGAGGACGACCGGCGCGCGCGTAGCAAGGGCGCGGGCAAAGAGCACCTTCTGCTGATTGCCGCCGGAAAGCGACAAAATGCGGTTGGCCATGTCGGGCGTACGGATTTCGATCCGCCGCCTCCAGTCGGCGCCCTTGGCCTCCTCTTTATCAGCGGCAATGAGGCCACGCCGCGACAGGTCACTGAGCGAGGCGACGGAAAAGTTGCGCAGGATGCTCCAGAGTTCGAAGATGCCGTTGAGGCGTCGGTCGCCGGCGACGAAGGTGACAAGCGGATCGCGCTCGGGCAGCCAGTTGCCGGACTTGGAGGCGTGCAGGGCAAGCAGAAGCTCGGTCTGACCGTGGCCGGCAAGACCTGCCAATCCGATGATCTCGCCCTTGCGGGCCGAAAAGGGACGGCCCGCCGTCTGATGGGAGAGAACGAGCGGAGCGGCGGATTGCTCGCGCGCCGGGCGCTGCCCCGTCTCCTCCTTCGCAACGCTGCCCATGGCCTCGACCAGACCATGATGGTCGAAGCCGTGGGCGGGGCGTTCGGCAACGACGCGGCCGTCCTTCATGACAACGATGCGGTCGGAGGTTTCGAGGACCTCGTGGAGGATATGCGAGATAAAAATGACGGAGCCACCGGCCGTGACGAAGCGGCGGACATGGTCGAGCATCTGGCGGGCGAGGCTCGCGTCGAGCGAGGAGGTCGGTTCATCGAGGATCACCAGCCGCGGCGGGGTGCCGGCGTCGGAAAAGGCCATCGCGATCTCGACCATCTGTCGCTCGGCGATCGAAAGGTCTCCCACTGCCCGACCGCTGTCGATGCCGTGGCCGGGGAAGACCGCATCGAGGCTCTTTTCGATGATTTCTGCGGCGCGCCTGCGCCAGCCGAAGCCGCCGAGATCGCGGTGCATGATGCGCGTGTTCTCGACGATGGAGAGGTTGGGGCAGAGCGAAAGCTCCTGGAAAACGCAGCGCACGCCGCGGGCTCGTGCCGCGTTGATGCCGTAACGCTCCAGCCGCTCGCCATCACTCGACACACTTCCCTCATGGGGGGTGAGGCCGCCATTGATGACGCTGACAATGGTGGACTTGCCGGCTCCATTGTGCCCGACCAGCCCGACGCATTCGCCCGACATGACGCGGAGCGTGACGCCGTCAAGCGCCCTGACCGCGCCGAAACTCACCTTGGCGCCATCGACGGCGATCACCGCCTTCAAAACCTCATCCATGCTGCCCGCCACATCTGCTCGGAAGGACTGCCGCGCGGCCATTTTCGGCGCGCGCGGCAATCGCCGGGAGAGTTACTTTGCCGACTCGATGACCTTGATCGCGTCTGCCTGCGTGTATTCCACATTGGCGACGCCGCCGGCCTGGGTATTGGCGAGGTTCGTTTCGAGATTGTCCTGGTCGATGCGCAGGAACGGCACGACGAGATCCTTCTTGACCTGCTTGCCGTCGAGGATCTGCTGGGCGACCCAGAAGGCGAGGGTGGAGACGCCGGGCGCGATGGACACCGACATCGTCTCGTAGCCCTTGGCGTCCTTCTGTTCCTTCCACCACTTCAGCTCGTCTTCGCGGTTGCCCATGATGATGATCGGCATCTTCCGGTCGGTCGCGGCGATCGCTTGTGCGGCCCCATAACCGTCGCCGCCCTGCGTCACAACGCCGACGATGTCAGGCAGGCTCGGCAGGATGCCGGCGACGGCCTTCTGCGCCACGTCCTGCGCCCAGTCGCCGTGCACGGAGCCGACGATCTTGAACTGCGGGAACTGCTTGACGCCTTCGTGGATGCCGGCCGAGATCTCGTCATCGACGAAAACGCCGGCAAGGCCGCGGATCTCGAGCAGATTGCCGCCCTGTGGGAGTTTCTTCGACAGATATTCCACCTCGCTGCGGCCCATTTCCTTGAAATTGACAGCGATACGCCAGGCGCACGGTTCGGTCACGATGCCGTCGAAGGAAACGACGGTGATGCCTGCGTCGCAGGCTTCCTTGACCGCGCCGTTCAGCGCCGTCGGCGAGGCGGCGTTCAGCACGATCGCGTCATAGCCCTGCAGGATCATGTTTTGGATCTGCGCCGCCTGTTCCGTCGCCTGGTTCTCGGCAGTGGTGAAAGGATCGGCCGCGGCAACGACGCCTGATTTTACGGCTTCGCCCGTCACCTTGCTCCAGCTCGTCAGCATCGCCTGGCGCCAGGAGTTCCCGGCATAATTGTTGGAAAGAGCGATCTTCTTGGCCGACGTGTCGGCAAAGGCGGATACGGGCATGGCGGCGCAAGCAATAGCGGCCGATGCCAGAAGCATCTTACGGATTGTCATGTCTTCCTCCCTCATGATCGCGCCGGTCGGCGGATCGCTTCACTCCTGCCGGCCAAACCAGACCCGAGTGAAAATTGTTCTTGCACTGAGCTTCCTCCTCTCAGTAAGGGCAGGATGCGGGAGATCGGCCTGCCTGTACAGGGGCAAGGCGGCAACTCGTTTGCGGGTTTTGCGCAACAAGCTGCGGGTTTACGCAAGACGGCGGCCCATTTGCGGGCGCTTACTGGGAAACGATCACGCCGGGTTGAGGAGCCTGTCGTGACGGGGGAGGAACTGACAATGCTGCATCTCGCACCGGCAGCCCTGTTCGACCACTATCTCGGCATTTCCCGGCTGCTCGCGGGCCAGCTCGACTTCCGCTCGGCGATCCGATCGGTCGCTGCCGAGGTCGCCCACATCATCCCCCACGACCATCTCGACGTCTGCGTGCTGCTCGAAGGCGGCAACTATCACACGGCCTATGAGACGGGCATCGAGACTGCCTGGGGCGAGATCGCCGGCGCGCCTGTCGTCAACAGCCCCATCCGTTCGCTGCTGCGAGGTGAGGTCGATTTTCTGCTCACGGACGATGCCATGACAGACCCGCGTTTCCATTTCGAGGGCGCGTTCAAGCGGCCGATCGTCGAACAATCGCTGAGGAGCCGGTTGCATGTGCCGATGAAGGTGCAGGGCACGATCATCGCGGCCCTTTCCTGTTCGTCTCACAGGGCGGGCGTCTATACGATGGAGGACGTCGAACGCGCCCGCATCATCGCCGACCTGCTGACGCCCTATTTCTTTGCGCTGCAGGCGGCCGAGCAGGCGCAACGCTCGGCGATCGTGGAGGCGGAGGCACGCGCCCGCGAGGAGGGGCTGCGTCAGGGCGCGCTGAAGCTGACCGAAGCCCTGGAGCAGGAACGCCAGCGAATCGGCATGGACCTTCACGACCAGACGCTTGCCGACCTGACGCGGCTTGCCCGGCGAATCGACCGGCTGTCGCGCAACGGCGAGGTGACCCCCGAGGCGCTCGAACCCGTTTCGCGATCGCTGCAGCATTGCATGCAGGATCTGCGGCAGATCATCGAGCAGGCAAAACCCTCCGTGCTCCAGCTCTTCGGCCTCGCTCAGGCGATCGAGCATCATCTCGACCGATCGACCCGCGACACCGGGTCGGGCATCGAATGGGGACTCGTCGACGAGACGAATGGGGCGCTCGAAAGGCTGGAGCCGACCGTCAGCGTCGCCTTGTTTCGCATAGCGCAGGAGGCGATCAACAATGCCGTGCGCCATGCCGCCCCGCTGGCGATCATGGTGCGGCTCGAAGCCGACGACGAACAGCTGGCGATCGAAATCTCCGACGACGGAACCGGGCTTGCCAAGACGCGGGGACGGATCGGCGGCGGTATCGACAATATGAAGACCCGCGCGCGGCTGATCTCGGCGCGCTTCACGACCGGCCCCGGGCATAATAATCGCGGGACCGCGGTGCGCGTCGTGCTGCCGCTGGCGCCGAGCGGCCCGGCGGGCGAGCCGGACTGAGGAGAAAGAAAAGATGAAAGTTCTGATCGTCGAGGACGACCCGCTGCACCGGTCCTACCTGCATGAGGCTGTTAACGCCGCCCTGCCGGAATGCGACACGGTGATCGAGGCGGAGAACGGAACCGTCGGTGAGAAGCTCGCCCGCGACCACAAGTCGGCGCATATTGTCATGGACCTGCAGATGGCGAGCCGCAACGGCATCGAGGCGGCGCGCACGATCTGGAAGGAGCGGCCGGAAACCCGCATCCTGTTCTGGTCGAATTATTCGGATGAGGCTTATGTGCGCGGCGTCTCGCGCATCGTGCCGGATGGCGCCGCCTATGGCTATGTGCTGAAATCAGCTTCCGACGAACGGCTGAAGCTTGCGTTGCGCTCGATCTTCATCGAGAGCCAGTGTGTCATCGACCGCGAGGTGCGTGGTCTGCAGCAGAAGAGCCTCGGCCAGACCAACGGCTTCACCGATTCCGAATACGAAATCCTCGTTGACATAGCCCTCGGTCTGACTGACCGGGCCATCGCCAAACGCCGGAGCCTGTCGCTGCGCAGCGTGCAAAACCGCCTGCAGCAGCTCTACGACAAGCTCGACGTCTATCAGACGGCTGTCGACGACCACGAGGACGGCCGCTTCAATCTCCGCGCCCGCGCCGTCACGATTGCTTTCCTGCGTAAACTTCTGAATTACAGCGCTCTCGAACGCGCTGAGGCGGAGCTGCAGGAATGGCTTGATGGAAAGTAATTTCCCGAAGGATCGGCGACATAGGCGAGCTTTTCTTTTGGGGCGCAGCCGTTTCAGACTGCTGCTTGACGCTCGATACACTCGACATCAAAATCGCGGTTTCGAAGGTGAGCCGGCTGTACCGCTTTCACATCGTCGCTCGCCTCAAAAGGTTTGGCCACGGGGATTGACCAGGCGGCGACCGACACCGCTGGTCGCAAGCTTGCGAGGCAACGCAGTGAATAAATTGTTCTCAGCAGCCGGTTCTTCTCGCGACAGCCCATCCAAGCGCTGGAAGTTCCCGTTGCTGAGCAACCGCCGCCCGTTACGTCGGCCAGCGCTCTTGCTACTCGCCCTGCTTGTCGCAACGATTGCGGTTTCTTACCTTGACATCCGCCAATCCGAATCTCCGACCGAGGACTTGGAAAAGGGAGCGCTCAACAAGGCTGCCCCTTCGCCACGCCCAACCGTCCACTCTGATCCGGCTGCTTCTTTTCTTCGTCCGACGATATCCATATCGCGGCATCTGATGGAGGTCCCAAAGCTCGACCTGGCAAGCCAGTTTCTGCGGATGTGGCTGGTCTCGGGCGCCAATATTTGCAGCGCTCTTCGAGAGGCCGGCATAGAGGTGAGCGAATGGAAAGCTGCATCGATGCGCAATCGCGATTATGAATGTTATTTTCAGCGCATCTACGAACGGGACGAGGTGAGGCCACTGAGCTCGACCTTCCTCAGGATTCGTGGAGATGAGACGGGTAATATTGTTGAGATCCGCGCCAAGATCGTCGGACCGAAGATTGATGCTGAGGGACTTCTCGCCCCTGAAGTGCTGCGCATTTTCGAGATCATTGTGAAGCAGGCATGCTGGCGAGATTTTGAAGATGCGCTTGCGTCGATCCAAAGACTTCGCGATGTCGAGGCCGAACGATTCGGCTCTTATCTCAGCTTCACGCGCGAAGCCGGCAGCGAGAACAGATTTAGTTTTGCTCTAGGCCTCAAGGCAGCTCCAGGTTCGCAGGCAAGAACCAGGGCGTATTTTTCGGCAGACCGCTGGCTGGCCACGACGGATCCGCGCATCCCGCAGACATCATCCGCATCGATCGCAATGGCGCGTTCAGATCAGCCGATGGCACTCAATGGCGGAGCAAGTGCCGGCTCCGATTCCAAACCAAGCCGGAACTGCGGCTGAGCATCAAAGCCCCCAGCGTTGTGAGTAGGGAAAGTGTACCCGCCCCGGATATGGCGCGACAGCGGATCAGCGCGACAGGCTGGCTGCCGGTCGAAAAGCGTCGGCTCGGGCGGCGCAATTCTCGACGACGAAATCCACGAAAGCGCGGACTTTGGGCGAAAGCTGGCGATTGGACGGCCAGACCAGCGAGAGCGAGCCGAAGGGCACCATGAAGGAGGTGAGGACGGGGATCAGGCTTCCCGCTCGCATATGCGATTCCGCGACGTAGACGGGCAGGTGGGCAAGGCCAAGACCATCCTGCGCTGCCCGCAGCCCCGCATCCGTATTGTTGAACGTCAGGCTTCTGGGCAGAAGCAGCCGCTCGTACGGTGCCTTGAAGGCCCATGACGCGATACGGCCGCTGGATGGGTATTTGAAATGAATACAGGCATGCCCGCAGAGATCGGCAGGTGTCTCCGGTCGTCCATGGCGCTCGAAATAGTCGGGGCTGCCGCACACGACGAAATGCTGATCGCCAAGGTGGCGGGCGATCAGCCGCGTATCGGCAAGCTCGCCGCTCCGCACCACGACATCCAGACCCTCTTGAACCAGGTCTATGACCCTGTCTTCGAAATCCACATCCAGTTCGATCTCCGGGAAGCACTCGGCAAAGGCCGGCAGCATCGGCATCAGCAGATGGTGTCCGACAATGTGCGGAACGCTGACGCGCAGGCGGCCCCTTGGGCGTTCCCGGCTATGCAGGATGGTTGCCTCTGCGTCCTGCATATCGTCGATGATGCGCTTGTAGCGCTCGTAAAGGACCGCCCCTGCGTCGGTCAGGCTGATGCTGCGCGTTGTCCGGTTGAAGAGCCGCACACCGAGCCGGCTTTCAAGACGCGCCACGGCCTTGCCGATCGCGGACGGTGAAACGCCGGCAACGCGCGCGGCTGCGACATAACTTTGCTGTTCGGCTGCATGAACGAAGGCGAAGAGGTTCGCGAGACTATCCACGGCAAGATCCGATCAGAGACATTTTGTCCTTTATGTAAGGCCACCCGTGGCAGTTGATCAATATTGCGTAACAAATATCCTTTGTTCGATAGCGGGAACGAATAGGCCTGCCAAGATAAAGGGAGTGGATGGCATTCGGGACTACGCGAGAGAGTTGCCGGAGCACACGGGCAAATATATTGGCGAGAACGACCTTTTCCTGGAAATCTTTCGCGGGAACGATCGCTCGGATGAGGCCGATCGACCGCCTCTGCTCTTTGTCCATGGCGCCTTCACCGGCAGCTGGATGTGGAGCAAGTACATTCCGCACTTCATGGCGGCGGGGTGGGATTCTTACTGCATCAATCTGCGAGGTCACTATAAAAGCAGGTCGGTGGATTTCACGAAGGTGAAATTCGAGAACTATCTTGAAGATGTTCGTGAGGCGACGTCCGCAATCGCTGGGGAATGTGCTGTTCCTCCTGTTGTGATCGGTTTCAGCATGGGCGGAATCCTCAGCCAGAAGCTGGCAGAGATCGTTGGTATTGCCGGGCTGATATTGATCGATTCCAGCATCTCCAGGCAGGTGCATGACGAGGTGCCTTACCAGGATCTTGCGCCTGAGATACCTGGGGTCGTCATTCCCGCGCCAGTACGCGACGAGCAATCCAGCCCCGATGAAACGCCCGAGGACATCGCCTTCCAGCGGAAATACCTGTCCATGGAATCCGCCAAAGCCTTCGGCGCCTTTTCTTTTCATTTCGGAGCGCAGGGAATTTCCGTCGACGGCGGCAAGATCACCTGCCCTAGCCTCGTCATCTCAGCCGTCAACGATGACGCCGCCGATCGGCGAGGCCGGGCGACGGCGCGGCACATCGGAGGCGAGTATCTCGGTCTTTGGGGCACGACGCATACGGGCTTACTTGTCGGGCAAAGATACCAAGAGACCGTCAGCCGCATCATGATCTGGCTCACGCGCTTCGATGAAAAGAGAGTTCATCCCTCCGGCGCGAGGCTCGCCAGCAGGCGGTCGACATAAGCTTCCAGACCGCCGACCATATCGAAGCGATCGGGATCGCGCAGCCAGAGCATTTGCAGGCCGTCCATCACGGCGATCAGTTCGGCCGCTATCACCTTGCTGTCGATCCTCTTGTCGATCGAGCCATCGGCGATCGCCCGCTCGAAAGTCGCGGCGATGTCCTTCTGCATCTCCGCAGTGCGAGCGAGAAACCACGCCTTGGCGGGGTGATCCTTCATCAGGCTTTCGGCATTCAGAATCGCGAAGGCTCTGACGACCTCGATCATTTCGGCATTGCGGCGGAAGATCTCGACCATGCCCTTGAGTAGGCCGCTGACATCGGAGCGATAGTGCCCGATGAAATCGGCGCTATCGAGATCGCGCTTGGCGAGGATCGCGAGCAGCAGATCGACCTTGGTGGGGAAATGGTGCAGCAGGCCGGGCAGCGACAGGCCGACGTCCCGGGCGATATCTCCGATCGCGGCATTCTGATAGCCGTCTT
This sequence comes from Rhizobium sp. NXC14, assembly GCF_002117485.1. NCBI lineage: Bacteria > Pseudomonadati > Pseudomonadota > Alphaproteobacteria > Hyphomicrobiales > Rhizobiaceae > Rhizobium > Rhizobium sp. NXC14. The sequence continues at coordinate 657,371 of NZ_CP021033.1, read as the reverse complement.
CGGCAAAGCGCCGCATCGCCGCGGCCAGGATTTCCGCGCGGCGCTCCTCTCCTTTGGGGGATCGACGCCGTCTTTTCTCGTCCTGTCCCGTCTTCCGTTCTGCCATTATTTCTCCCGTCGGCCTCTTTTAACGGCGATGCGCCGATCCGCAATGCTCCGGCCGATATATCCTCTTCTTCTTACATCAGCTCCGTCAGCTTGACATATTAAAAATACCGAGTAATCGGTAGGTTTAACAGACGGTGCTCGCAGTCTTTGAACGGGAGGTTTGCATGATCGATTCCATTCTCGACGAGATGACGCTCGAAGAACAGGTCTCGTTGCTGTCGGGCGCCGATTTCTGGACGACCGTGCCCGTCGAGCGGCTTGGCGTGCCGAAGATCAAGGTGACGGACGGACCGAACGGCGCTCGCGGCGCGGGCTCGCTGGTCGCCGGCGTCAAGGCGACCTGCTTTCCTGTCGCCATTGCGCTCGGCGCCAGCTGGAATCCCGATATCGTCAGGCAGATGGGGGTTGCCCTTGCGCGCCAGGCAAAGAGCAAGGGAGCGGCCGTGCTGCTCGCGCCGACAGTGAATATTCATCGCTCCGGCCTCAACGGCCGCAATTTCGAATGTTATTCCGAAGATCCGATGCTGACATCAGAACTCGCGGTCGCCTATATAGAGGGCGTGCAGAGCGAGGGGATCGCGGCGACCATAAAACACTTCGCCGGCAATGAATCCGAGATCGAGCGGCAGACCATGTCGTCCGATATCGACGAGCGGACGCTGCGCGAAATATATCTTCCGCCCTTCGAGCAGGCGGTGCGCCGCGCCGGCGTCATGGCGGTCATGTCCTCCTATAACCGCCTCAACGGCACCTATACGAGCGAGCATCAATGGTTGCTGACCAAGGTGCTGCGCGAGGAATGGGGCTTCGACGGCATCGTCATGTCCGACTGGTTCGGCTCGCATTCCACGGCCGAGACGATCAATGCCGGCCTCGATCTCGAAATGCCAGGGCCGGCGCGCGACCGCGGTGAGAAGCTGGTTGCGGCCGTGCGCGAAGGCAAGGTGGAAGCCGCCACCGTGCGGGCGGCGGCGCGGCGCATGCTGCTGCTGCTCGAGCGCGTCGGCGCATTCGAAAGTAAGCCCGATCTCACCGAACGGGCGGTCGACCTGCCGGAAGACCGGGCGCTGATCCGGCGCCTCGGTGCCGAAGGCGCGGTGCTCCTCAAGAATGACGGCATCCTGCCGCTTGCCAAGACCTCGCTCGATCGGATCGCCGTCATCGGACCGAATGCGGCGAGCGCCCGCGTCATGGGTGGGGGCAGCGCGCAGATCAACGCGCATTATACGGTGAGCCCGCTCGAAGGCATTCGCGCCGCTCTTTCCAATGCCAACAGCATCAGCCACGCCGTCGGCTGCCGCCATAACCGCCTGATCGACGTGTTCAAGGGAAAGATCACCGTCGAATATTTCGAGGGGCGCGGCTGTAAGGGCACCCCGCTTCACGTCGAGACCGTCGACAAGGGCGAATTCTTCTGGTTCGAACTGCCGTCGGGCGAACTCGACCCCGCCGATTTCTCCGCCCGGATGGTGATGCAATATGCGCCTGAGGAGAGCGGCCAACATGTCTTCGGCATGACCAATGCCGGACTGGCGCGGCTCTTCGTCGACGGCCGGTTGATCGTCGACGGCCATGACGGCTGGGTGCGCGGCGAGAATTATTTCGGCACCGCCAATGACGAACAGCGCGGCGCGGTGACGCTCGAAGCGGGCAGGCCTTACGAAATTGCCGTCGAATATGAGCCATCCACGGCGAACGAGGAGGGCATCAACCTCATCGCCGTCCGCTTCGGCGTCGAAAAACCGCTCGGCGAGGCCGATATCGAAGTCGCCGTCGAAACGGCCCGCAATGCCGATGTCGCGCTGCTTCTCGTCGGTCGCGACGGCGAGTGGGACACGGAAGGGCTGGATCTGCCCGACATGCGGCTACCGGGGCGGCAGGAGGAACTGATCGAGAAGGTCGCCGCCGCCAACGCCAACACCGTCGTTGTGCTGCAGACCGGCGGTCCCATCGAGATGCCCTGGCTCGGCAAGGTCCGTGCCGTGCTGCAGATGTGGTATCCCGGACAGGAACTCGGCAATGCCGTTGCCGACGTGTTGTTCGGCGAAGCCGAGCCGGGCGGCCGCCTGCCGCAGACCTTCCCGAAGGCGCTTGCCGACAATTCCGCCATCACAGGCGATCCTACCGTTTATCCCGGCAAGAATGGGCATGTGCACTATGCCGAAGGCGTCTTCGTCGGCTATCGCCATCACGATATCAGCGCCGTCGAACCTCTCTTCCCCTTCGGCTTCGGCCTTAGCTATAGCCGCTTCCGTTGGGGCGAACCGCGACTCTCCGCAGGAGAAATGGATCCTGAAGGCATAACCGTCAGCATTGACGTCACCAACACAGGCGACCGGCCAGGCTCGAAACTGGTCCAGCTCTATGTACGCTCGCCGTTAGCCAAAGTGGAACGGCCGGACAAGGAACTTCGCGCCTTCGCAAAGCTCTCGCTGCAACCCGGCGAAACATGCACAGCCGTTATGAAGGTTCTGCCGCGCGATCTGGCCTATTTCGATATCGAGGCCGGCGCCTTCCGGGCCGAACCGGGTGGTTATCACCTGGTCCTGGCGGCGAATGCCGCCGATACAAGATTCGTGCTCCACCTGCCGTCGCCGGCCGGCTACGTGCTGCCGCCGACCTCATGATTCCGATGTCGAACGGCCAGGCGCCATTGGTTGAGCTGAATGAAAACAGTGCGCAAGAGGCGCTCCGGACTGCCGGATCAAGCAGCCTGAAATTTTTTAGATTCTCCTCTTGAATGGAAAATCATGCGGAACCAGATCATCGTCGTCGGCAGCGCAAAAGCGGGCCGATGATCAGAGGGGAGACGCAGGTTTCCGACGCGTCTCCAACCCATGTTGCTTTACGGAGGATATGGCTATGAGAAACGAACTTGATTTCGCCCCCCTTTACCGGTCCAGCATCGGATTCGACCGTGTCTTCAATCTCCTGAACAATGCGCAGCGCCTGCAGGCGATCGAGACCTGGCCGCCCTATGACATCGTCAAGACGGGCGAAGACGACTATCGCATTCAGATGGCGGTGGCCGGCTTCGCCGAAGGTGACCTCGACATCACCCAGGAGCGGAACGTCCTTCTGGTGAAGGGGCAAAAGCCCGATGGGAAAGAAGGCGAATATCTGCATCGCGGCATCGCCGGGCGCGCATTTGAACGCCGCTTCGAGCTCGCCGATCACGTCAGGGTCGAGAACGCCTCGCTGACGAACGGTATTCTCTCGATTGCGCTGAAGCGTGAAGTGCCCGAAGCCATGAAGCCGCGCAAGATCGCCATCGGAGACGGCTCCTTTCAGCAGGCGCCTCTTCAGATCGAAGCCGAGCGTCAGGTGGCTTAAGGAGAGCCTCTTCATGAAGTCCCGAATTAAGCCGTTTATCGTGGAGATCAGGAAACGTCGCAGAAGCAGCGCTAAAGATGCGGCAAAGCCTCTGTTTTCGAGGTCGTTAGGCAAGCTTCGCAATGCGCACGCCGTTTCTGAAGCGCGATCCTGAACAGGGTTCCGCGTCGACTGGGGCCGGCGCCATGTGGCCGGCCCTTGTGCACGAATGATGCGGACCGAGTTTGCTCTTCCTCGAATTCTCACCCGCGACGAGATCGTTGCGTTTCGCGCCCGCTCCCTACGGTCCGTCTCTGCAGTGATTTGTGACGACCTCATCGCTTTCGATTGGTCATGTCATTACTTTTCAGGTCATCTTTGCCGCCGTTGCGCTAGCGATGTGAGGGCTTGACGTGTTGGTGCTCCTGGCGATCACGGATCGAACTGGGACGAGCGACATTCTTCAAACTGGCACGAATGGCCCCGCCCCTAACCCGCCCGGCGCTTTTCGATCGCAGTTCACATTGTCCATAGAAGTGATAGCGGGGCGGCTTGTAGCTTTTCTCCGAACGGGGTCACTCGGTCGTGGTCGTGTAAGACGAGCCCTCGCACGAAACGATCGCCGACCGCCTCTTGTAACTGGCGCAGCCCGCGAAAATCGTCAGACTTCACCGTTGCCGACGCCTTTACTTCAATCCCAACAACCCGGCCGCGCCGATCCTCGACGATGACATCGACTTCATCTTGGTCTCTCGTCCAGTAGTGGGAGAAGGAAAAGCGCCGGTCTGACCAAGACGCCAGTTCTCGGCAAATTTAAAGTCTAAGCCCGGCTAATTTTAATCTACTCCACGGCAGCTTAAAGCGCTGACGGTCTTAGTCTAATCGCACGACCGTCAAATTACAGGCGTTCCGGCGCGGATGAAGATCGAAATACGCCGGTGTTCAATGAGAACTTCCAGGTCTATGGCGTGGCAAGGCCTGGCGGCAGGCGGCAAGCTGGACCGCCCATGCAGATTTCGTCCTCGATGCCTCGAACTAGACGCTTCATGATCGACGGCCCGTCCATCGCGGCCTCATCCACCATCCCGACGGGGGCGTGCAATACATGTACTAAGCAACCTTTGTTCGGCGCGTCCCGGAAAGTTCATCTGCGATCAAACCGCATCCGGCTGGGTGCGCAGATTGGTGACGACGCGCCGGTTCTGCACCTTGCAGGAGCGCTCCGTGCAGTCGCGGACTTCGCGGTCGTTGCCGTAGCCCTTGGCCCACATGCGCTTGGGGTCTACGCCCTTCGAGGCGAGATAGGCCATCGCCGCATCGGCGCGCTTCTGTGACAGCGTCTGCATATTGGAGGCGGAGCCGGAATCGTCGGCAAATCCCTGCAGCTTGAGCAGCCACGTTGGGTTCCTGTTGAGCCAGGCGGCCTGGTTGTCCAAGGTTGCCATGGCGACGGTATCGAGCGCGGCGGAGTCCTGCTTGAAGTAGATCCGTCGGCCGACATTGAGAATGAAATCCTCCTCGCTACCAGCCGCAACGTTCTCGAAACCGGGGGCGGGGTCGTTGGTCTGGCCGGTCATCGGCACCGCGGCCGGTTCTTCCAGGGAGGCGACTTCGGTGGTGGAGCAGGCGGCGAGCGCCAAGAGCATCGCTGCGCCGGCAAGGCGCTTGGTGTATCCGATCATTGCAGACATAGGGGTGATATTCCTCATTCGACCGGAGTTGTTTCGCTAACCTGAGTGGCGCCCTCAGCCTGGTCGGCAATATGCGGCAGAACCTGTACGGCCGTGCCAATGGGGCAGCGCTGGTAAAGATCGATGGCGTCTTCGTTGAACATGCGGATACAGCCGCTGGAGGCGTCCTTGCCGATGCTCCATGGCTCCAGCGTGCCGTGGAATCGATAGCCGGTGTCGACGCCGTCGCGATGCAGATACATGGCGCGAGGGCCGAGCGGGTTCTTCGGTGAGCCACCCGAGACGAATTCCGGCAGTTCGGGATGGCGCTTGCGCATCTCCGGCGGCGGCGTCCAGCGCGGCCAGAGCGATTTGGCGTCGATGGTGGCGCGGCCAAACCATTTGAAACCTTCGCGACCGACCCCGACGCCATAGCGGATGGCTGGTCTTGTTCTCCATGATCAGGTAGAGAAAATGGTGCCTTGTATCGACGACAACGGTACCGATCGGCTCACTGCTAAAATATTTGACGACCTGGCGATGCCAGCGCTTGTCGATTTTGGCGAAATTGGTGCTGCGGAATGTCACGCCGTTGTCGACGGCTGTGCCGTCGAAATAAGAAGCTGCCGCTGCGGCTGCCGGTTTGCTGACGGCGCCGGTCCCAAGCAACGCCAATCCACCGAGCATAATACTCCTGCGCGTCCACACCACCGGCTAAATCCCCCCCTGAAAGCCAACAAGCGAAGTGGCAGTAAACCAGATTTTTTATTTGCCTCAATAGAAAACTCCTCTCCCTATCAAGATCGATAGAGAATCTAGGGTCGCCTGATGCTGTATTGCTCCGGTCGTTACTCCGGGCGGGAGAATGTTATGCCGACTGCGTACGGATCCGCAAAGGACAGGAGGCGCGGCCGGAGCCTGCATCGCAGGTGTTCCGTGCCAGCGTTCCAGTGTCGATGCTGCGTGCAACCTGTTCGCGAATGGCCGTGATAGGCAGATCATCGGATAAAAGGTGACTAAAATAATCATCTTATGTTGACAAGCTCCACTTCGCTCCATAGGTTCCGCCCGCATCCGTGACGTAGGGACCAAGCAATGGCGCGTGTTTTTTTGAATGTTTCTAATAATGTATCGCGAATTTACAGAGACAGCCTTTGTGCGACGACCGCAATAGTCCTGATCGGCATTGCAGCATCGCCGGCTGCCGCCCAGAGCGCCTCCGCAGGTGACACCGCGACGACACTGGAGCCAATCGTCATTCAAGGTGCAGCCTCTGATAGCAAGACCGACCGGACGTCTGTCACCGCCAAGAACAGCGCCGGCACGACCAAGATCAGCACGCCGCTGGTCGAGACCCCGCGCTCGATCTCGGTCACCACAGAGAAGGAAATCGAGCAGCGCGGCGCCCAGACGGTTATCGAGGCGGTGCGTTACACGGCCGGCGTGACGACAGGCCCCAACGGCTTCGATCCGCGTTTCGACCAGATTTTCATCCGCGGCTTCAACATTACGACGGTCGGCGACTACCGTGACAGCCTGCGCCAGCCCTATATCAATTACGGCATGTTCCGTACCGATCCCTATCAGCAGCAGCGCGTGGAGGTGATCAAGGGACCGGTTTCCGTTCTTTACGGTTCGGGATCGCCGGGCGGCCTCGTGAACAAGATCTCGAAGCTTCCGACCGAAGAGCCGATCCGCGAAGTCGGCATCACCTACGGCACCAAGGATCGGGTGCAGGGGATGTTCGATTTCGGCGGGCCGATCAGCGAAGACAACGACGATTTCCTCTATCGCATCGTTGGCCTCGCCCGCCGCGGCGATACCAATTTCGACATTGCCGACGACCGCTACTTCCTCGCGCCGTCCTTCACCTGGAAGCCCGACGAAGGTACGTCCTTGACGATATATGGTCTGGCGCAGTCCGACGAGACCGACGCCAATGTCGGCGCGGTCACGACTCAAGGCGGCGAGATTCTCGATATCCGGCAGAGCGATCCCGACTACGACTATCAGAAGGTCAAGCAGCAGCAGATCGGCTATCAGTTCGAGCATGATTTCGACAATGGCCTGACCTTCCGGCAGAACCTGCGTTACTCGCACCTCGACCTTCGCGCCCGCTATCTCGGCATTTCGAGCTGGACCGGCACCGTCGCGCACCGCAATGCAAGTTCGATCCGGGACGAGATGAACGTCTTCCAGGTCGACAACCAGCTCGAGGCGAAGTTCGATACAGGCCCGCTTGCGCATACGATGCTGTTCGGGCTCGACTACACCAATCTCCAGTCGAACTGGGGCTACGGCTTCGATGCAGCCAACCCGGCATTCGATTTCGATATTGCCAATCCGACCTATGGCGTCTCGGGTGCGACGCCGGCCTATAACTTCATCGTTGCCGATGCCGACATGCGCCAGGTCGGCGTCTACGCCTTGGACCAGATCGAAGCCGGGAACTGGCGCTTCAATCTCGGTGGCCGCCAGACCTGGGTCAACCAGACGCGTGACACGACCTATCCTTCCTTCGGGATGAGCGACTCGGAAGACGTCAATAAAAACGCCTTTTCGTGGCAGGCCGGGGCGCTTTATCTCTTCGACAACGGCCTTGCGCCTTTCGTCTCCTATTCGACGTCATTTGATCCCGTGACTAACCGTTCGACTTCAGGCAAGATTCTGGAGCCGACCGAGGGTGAACAGTACGAACTGGGCGTCAAATATCAGCCGCCAGGCACAGATATCCTCCTGTCGGCGGTTGCGTATCACATCGTCGAAAAGAACAAGCCGGTGCTGGTCGATCCACTGACGCTTGCCTATGACTCGCTCGGCGAGGTGACGGGAAAGGGTATCGAACTTGAAGCTCGCGCGGCTGTGGGCGATGGATGGGACCTGATTGCGGCTTACACTTACAACCATTCTGAAGTGACCGCGGGTACCAACGAAGGCAATACGCCGGCCGTGACTCCCTCCCACGTCGCCAGCCTCTGGGCCAATTATACGTTCCAGGAAACCAATCCCTTCCATGGTCTCTCAGTCGGCGCGGGTGTCCGTTATGTCAGCGAAAATTGGACCGATACCGCCAATACATCGAAGAACCCTTCAGGTTTCTATGTCGATGCGTCCGCCGCTTATGATTTCGGTTCAATCGACAAGAAATACGAAGGCCTGACTGCGGCCTTCGCCATCCGCAACATCGCCGATGAGCGCGACACGGTCTGCAACGAGGGCTTCTGCTATCTCGGCCAGGGTCGCAACATGACCGGCACCCTGAAGTATCGGTGGTAGCACCATGGCGGCAGAGATGAACGGGGCGGCCTCACGCCCTTCGATCGCCGATCATCCTGTCGCCCACCAGGCCGTCGATCTTGACGGCCTGGTGGGCGACGGCCCGTTCGCCTATTGCCGCGGCAAACTGCTCGGTACTCCCTCGCAGGCGGGCTTGGTCGTTCCCTGCCGGGATCTCGGCGATCGCGACGTCTTTGACGGAATCATCGCCCGCTATGCTCAAAAGTTTCCGGGCAGCGATCGCCGCGCGATCGTCTCCATGTGGACGCTCTATTATTTCAGCATGCTGACGATCGCCCCGAGCGTCCACATGTTCGTCAACCGCATCGCCCTGCCGTTGGAAATCGACCGGCTGTCGCTCGTTTGCAATGCTGAGACGGGCGAGCCGGAAGCGTTCGTGATGTCCGACAGTCCCGAGATTGCCGTCGATCCGGCGGCCGAGCTTCACCGGCTGATGCTCGGCCATGCGGAGCCCGTCATTTCGGCGATTGCCGCCAATTCCGGCGTGGCGCCGAAGCTTCTCTGGAACAATGCGGCGGCCTACCTCTCCTGGATCCTGAAAGAGATCGCTCACCGCCACGAGCCCGCCCTCGTCGAAGGCGGTCTGGCGCTGCTGAATGATGCTGAGTGGCCGGGCGGCGGGCGCAATCCGATGTTCGGCATGATCCGCATGGCGCGCCAGCAATGCGGGTTGGAATTCGCCCGCCGCAAGGTCTGCTGCCTGCGTTATAACCTGCCTGGCGTCGGCGGCTGCGGCGAAGCCTGCCCGCTGCCGGACGGACGGCATTGAGGCCGATTAGAATTATGCGGCGGCGTTTGACATGGTCTTTGCCTGCTCGGCATATCGTGACGGCGGCAATCCGACAAAGCGCGTGAATGCCGTGCTGAACGCGCTTGCGGAGCCATAGCCGACGCGCTCGGCGATCTCCTGAATTCCGATATCGCGTTGCCTCAGTAGATTTTTGGCGAGCGCCATGCGCCATGATATCAGATACTCCATTGGCGCCAGACCCACAGTGCGGCGGAAGCGGTTGAAGAACGCCGACCGCGACAGGGCCGCCTCTCGGGCAAGCTGCTCCACCGTCCATTCCCTGGCCGGATTTTCGTGCAGCCGACGGATGGCCAGGGCAAGACGTGTATCGCTCAGACCCCGCAGGATTCCGAGCGGCGCTTTCTCCCCGGCATTCGAGCGCAGCGCCTCGACAAGCAAGACTTCCAATAGCCGCGCCAGGATCATATTCTTTCCCGGCCGCTCGGTGCGGGCTTCGTCCGTGACGAGCTGTACGATCGCCGCCAGTCTGCTGTCGCCGCGGATATGAATGATCCGCGGCAGCAGGGAAACCAACAACGCCGCATCGGGCGAGCCGAAAGCGAAGTGGCCGACAAGCAGGCGTGCATTCGGAGTCCCTTCGGGATCGCCGTGACGGGTCTCTTCAGGAAGCATCGTGACGGTGAGGGGATCGATGCCGGGCGATAATCCGTCGCCCAGGCTCGACATCGTGAAGGCATGGACGGCCGGGATCAGGACGAAGTCGCCTTCGCGCAATGTGATCTGCTCGTCCTCCGCGCTCAGCCGCGAAGAACCTTCCAGCACGACGCAGTAGAAGGGCTGTCCGGTCTCCTGGCGCTCAACGCGCCACATCCCTGCGCCGCTGACGAGCTTTGAATGGCGCGCCGTTGGCTGCAGTAGCGTGACCATATCAGCCAAAGGATCGCTCATCGATACTCCTGATAATGAAACAAGGATCGCGCATGATATTCAGTGGCGATATCCCCGTCTACATCTGTAGCTGTCAGCATAGATAGGAGACAGATATGAAGACCGTTCTCGTTACAGGATGCTCGTCGGGGTTCGGGCTGGAAATTGCCAGATTCTTTCTCGCGCAGGGCTGGAAGGTGATCGCCACCATGCGAACGCCGAGCCAAGACCTGCTGCCGCCTTCAGACCAACTCAAGATCGTTGCTCTGGATGTCACGAGACCTGAAAGCATCCGCGCTGCGGTTGACGCCGCAGGTCCTGTGGACGTGCTGGTAAACAACGCCGGCATCGGCTGGCTCAACGCGGTTGAGGGAACGCCGATGGAGATCGCCCGCGAAATTTTTGAGACGAACACGCTCGGAATGATCGCCATGACGCAAGCGCTTCTGCCGCAGATGCGGGAGCGGCAGGGAGGCGTTGTTGTCAACGTTACGTCAAGCGTAACGCTCAAGCCGCTCCCGCTCCTCTCTGTCTATACGGCGAGCAAGGCCGCAGTGAACGCGTTCACCGAATCTGTCGCGCTCGAGCTGGAGCCGTTCAATGTGCGTGTGAGGATCGTGCTCCCAGGGCGCGCGCCGGAAACGCGGTTCGGCGATACGGCGCGCGCACGGATTGAACGACAGGGCGGCTTCCCGGAAGCCTATTCGTCGGTCGTCGCAGAAGTGTTCGCGTCGTGGGAGCAGCAGTCGGAGACCGCCTTGACACAGCCCGTCGACGTCGTCGAGGCGGTATGGCGTGCTGCGACCGATGCTTCCTCTCCATTGCGCATCCCTGCAGGGGCCGATGCCGAAGCATTGGCGGGATGAAGGCGGCTTCTCAAGGCCGCCGGCGCAGAACGAAAAGCAGCATCGGCGCCCCGACCAGAGCCGAAATCAAACCGGCAGGAACCTGATAGGGAAAGGCGATCATGCGGCCGGCCCAGTCGGCGATGACGAGCAGGGTCGCCCCGATCAGCGCTGCGGCGAGGAGCTGGGTGGAAGGGCGGCGAAGTCCGAGGCCGTGGGCAAGGTGCGGCGCCATCAGCCCGACGAAGCTCAAGGGGCCGACGACAAGCGTGGCGGCCGCCGTCATGATCGCCGAGAGCCCGAAGAAGACGCCGCGCGCCGGTGCGATCCTGAGGCCGAGTTCGCTCGCCGTCTCCGAGCCGAGCTGCAGCAGCGCAAGCCATCGGTTGGCGAGAAAGGCCGCGACGAGGCAGGCAAGCGCAATTGAGAGGGCGCTTGCGGCAACCTCATTGTCGACGAAATAGGTCGAGCCCGACATCCAGCGGATGAGCGCCAGGCCGCGCGGATCGCCGCTTGCCGCCAGCACGCCGATCCCGGCATCGAGCATTGCGCCGAAGGCGATGCCGGCGAGCAGCACGCGGTTCGGGCCGAAGCCTGAACGGGCGCTCAGGAGGAAGATCAGCAGCAGCACGCCAAGCGCGCCGCCGCCGGCAAAGGCAAGCTGGACGGTCAGGCCAGGTGCGGCGAAGGCGAACATGGCGGTCGCGACGCCAAGCGTCGCCCCGGCCGAAACGCCGAGCACCTCGGGGCTCGCCATTTCGTTTCCGGTCAGCCGCTGCAGGATCAGCCCCGTCACGCCGAGCACGGTTCCGGCGCCGAAGGCGGCGGCGACCCGGGGCAGGCGGAGGGGGAGGATTTCATTCCATGAGGCGGCGGGCAGCCATGTCCACGCGCCATCTGATGCCCGGCCGAAGAAGATCGCGGCGATCGCCAATGCGACGACCGAGGCGAACAGCAGGACGAGGGAGGACCCTTTGCTGCCGATCGCGAGCCGTGGTGAGGTCATGCCGGGGAGCGTGCGTGAGGCTGTTGCAAGGCGTGGAAGCAGAGCAATCAGGATCGGTCCGACGAGCAATGCGGTGACGGCCCCGGTCGGCACGAAATCGCCAGGAGCGAGGAGCTTGATCGCCTCATCGGTCAGAAGAAGAAGGCCGGCGCCTGCTATGGGCGACCAGATCAACTGGCTGACGACCCGGCGTGCGCCGGCTAGCCGGACGATCTGCGGGGCGACCAGCCCGATGAAGCCGATGACGCCGACGGCACTGGTGACGAGGGCGCTCAGCGCAATCGCAATCGCTATGATAAAGCCGCGCGCCCATTTGATCGGCAGACCTAGGCTCGCTGCGCCGGCATCTCCGAGCTGGCTCAGCGCCAGCGGTCTCGCGGCGAGGAAGGCGAGGCCGGCGACGAGGGCGACCTTGGGCAGCAGCGACAGCGGGATCGCCCAGCTTTGCTGCGACAGAGACCCGGCGCCCCAGATGAAGATCCCGGAGAGATATTGATCGTTCATCAGAATGAGGATGGCCGCTGCTGCGCCGCACCAGAGGCCGATGATCATGCCCGACAGGATGAGGGAAAAGGGCGAAAAGCCGTGCCGGGCGCTGATCGAAAAGAGGGCGAAGGCGGCAACCGCACTTCCTGCGAGCGCGACCGCGTCGCGGCTCCATCCCGCCAGTGAGGGAAAGGCGAGCATGACGGAAACCAGTGCCAGATTGGCGCCGGCCGAGACGCCGAGCGTCGTTGGTGAAGCGAGAGGATTGCGCAGCACCTGCTGCAGGATCGTCCCAGAAAGTGCGAGGGCGGCTCCCGTGATCAGGGCCGTCGCCATGCGCGGCAGCGTGGAATAGAGAAGCAGAAGGTGCTGGGCGTCGTATCCGCCTTTGGTTTCGATATGCGGCAGCGCCGGCAGGAGATCGAGCATCGCAAGGCTGAGGCCTGAAAACAGCAATAGCGCCGCAAGTGCTGGCGCGCCGAAGCGGGAAAATTCAGCCTTCATCGGGCGGCAGTCTCCAGAACATCGACTATCAGTGTCGAAAAGCGCAGCGCCTCCTGGACCATTCCAAACATCAGGACGCCGGGAACGACCGAGATGCGCTGGCGCCGGACGAAGGGGAGGCTGGCCCAAAGCGGGCTTTCTGAAAGCCGGGTCAGGACATCAGGCGGAAGCAAGGGCGACACGACGACGAGGTGCGCCTCTTCATCGAGTTCGGCGAGCTGTTCCAGTCCGATAGTCTGAAATCCCCAGTAGCTGGCCTCGCCCTTCCAGGCATTCTCAAGGCCGATGCGCCGCATGGTGCCGCCGTAAAGCCCCGGGCCGCTGTAGATGCGCGCATGCCTCCGGTCGACGAAGTTGATAACGGCGACAGGAGGCGCGGACAGGCCCCTCACCCTCTCGCGCAGCCGCTCGAACATGGCATCGGCGCGGGCGAGAAACGCCTCCGCTTGCCTCTGTCGCCCGATCATGGCGCCGAGACGCCGCGTTTCGGCGTAGGAGCGGTCGAGCGCATCGCCGTTCTCGGCATAAACAGTGAAGGTCGCGACCGGCGCGATGCGGGAGAGATTTTCATCCAGCGCCGCCAGGAAAGGCGTGCTCAGGATGAGCGATGGCCGGAGGCTGGTGAGGACTTCGAGATTGATCTCGGAGGTGGTGCCGATATCGACGACGCCTTGCGGCATGGTTGGCTCGACGACCCATTCCGACCAGTTCCTGAGCGAGGCGATCGCTCGCGGCACGCTGCCGAGCGCCATCATCGTCGATGCCAATCCGTAATCGAGCGACACGACGCCGTTATCAGCGGCGCGGGCCATGACGGGTGCGCTCGTCATGGCCAGCGCGCTCAGAAGAAAGTCCCGTCGTCTCAAAGCGCGGCCTCGCTCGGCTGTTTTCCGGCGAGCGGCTTGATCATGAACAGGCACGGATGGTCCTCGTGCCAGAGTTTGGCAAACACCTCCGCCCTGACGAAGCCGTTCCGGTCGTAGAAGCGGCGTGTCGCCTCGAATTGCGGCTCGTCGCGGCCGCGCGGCGCAAGCGTCTTGGCCGTCAGCAGCCGGGCGCCCGATTTCTGGGCGAAGCCTCCGGCAGCGTCGAGGAGATGTCGCCCTGCGCCCTGGCCGTGATATTCCGGCCGCGTCGCGATCAGCGCAATTTCGACGGCATCAGGCAGGTGCGGCTTCAAGGCCATCAGCGCGGTGACGACATCCGCTTCGATATAGCCGAACACCGGCAACTTCTCGATCGCCTGGGCGCTCGCTTCGATGACCTCGGATTCCGAAAACCAGTCGGGCAAGGCACTCATGATCGATCGGCAGAGTTCCGCCTTGCCGGTCAGGATCTCAACTGTTCGTCCCATTTTTTTCTCGCCTTCAGCCCGGTGGATTTAAACTTGACTCTTGTTATCACCTTAAAATAGACACTGCAATCACATCGTGCACATCCGCTTTGAAAAAGGAGCGCCAAGGCCGAACCGACCAGCAAGACAGAGCCTGATTTTCCATTCGTAAAAAGGTACAGGACAATGCGAGCATCGCATCGTGATGTGAACGGGAATGCGGTTGTCAACGCAATGATCGAAAACAAGGATAAGCTCCTGAAGACGATCGAAAGCGTTCTCAAATCAAGGGCATACTCCGAGGACATATTTCAGGACGGAGTCATCAAAGCTTATGGGGTCAATGTCGACGGTATTCGCTGCCCCATCGGCTATGCCTTCCGGATGGTCTATAATCTCGCACTGGATGAGAGCCGCCGCCAACGCCATCAGACGAACAACCATAGGTCGATAGATCAAATCCAGGAGATCACGGCTCCCGTCCCAACGGTGCTTGACCAGCTCGTTGCCGCAGAGACCCTGCGTGACGTGCTGGCTTCGCTCGAGGCGCTGCCGAAGCGCACCAACGACGCCTTCATCCGTCACCGCCTGAACGGCGTGCCGCAGAAGGACATCGCGGCCGAACTCGGCGTCTCACGGACCCTTGTTAATTTCATGATCAAGGCGGCGGAGCGGCATTGCCATTCGGCGATCACTGACTCCCCTCGTGCCGATCACGAACATCGGCAGGATCCTAGCGCCGCGCGGCGTGCAGCGCCTGCTGCAGGTCGCTCCAAAGCAGTTCCGGTTCTTCCAGTCCAACGGCGAAGCGAACCGTCTGCTCGCTCACGCCGAACCGGATGAAGGTGGTCATCCGGTCGGGAATCTGCAGCGCCACCTTGGCGGGGACCACAAGCGTTTCCGGCCCTCCCCAGCTGACGCCGAGGCGGATCTCGCGCAGCGCATTGACGAAACGCGCGACATCTATGTCGGGCGTGAGGTCGAAAGAGAAGAGCCCGGCATAACCCGACAGCGTCGCCCGGCCGGGGTGGTCTTGAAAGGCCGGGTGGCGAACGCGGGCGATGTCGGGATGCTGTTTCAGCCGGTCGGCGAGCAGAAGTCCGCTGCGCTCATGCTCCTTCAGCCGGACGCGCAGCGTGCGCATGCCGCGCAGCAGGAGCCAGGCCTCGAAGGGCGAGAGCTTGGCGCCCATATAGGGGTAGGAGGTCGAGTTGATCCTGGCGATCGCCTCTTTCGTGCCGACGACGACGCCGGCGACCGTATCGCTGTGGCCGCCGAGATATTTCGAGGCGGCGTGAATGACGATATCGACGCCGTGCAGGATCGGCTTCTGGAAGAGCGGCGTCGCCCAGGAATTGTCGATGACGGTTGTGACACCCGCCTCCTGTGCCATGGCCGACAGCGCCACGATGTCCTGAAGCTCGAAGACGAAGGAGGAGGGGTTTTCGAGATAGAGCAGCCTTGCGCCCGGCAGCGCCTTGCGCACCTCGTCATGGTCGGAAGGATCGATGAAATCCACCGTGACGCCGAGCCTGCCGAGCAGCTTGACCAGCAGGCGGTAGACATCATTATAGAGGTGGCGGACGGCGACGACCCGGTCGCCCGCTTCCACGAGGCTGAGAATGGTCGCGGTGATGGCGGCCGTTCCGCTTGAAAAGGCGCGCCCATCTTCCGCGCCTTCGAGGCGGGCGACCAAGAGCTCGAATTCACGGACAGTCGGATTGTCGCCGCGCGAATAGATGAAGTTGCGCGCCCGGCCGGCGAAGACATCCTCCATCGCCTCGTAACTGTCATAGGTGAAGAGCGAGGTCTGGAAGATCGGCGGCGACACGGCGTTGAAGGCCGAGGGATCGACGGGCGTGAAGAGATCGTCGGCCGCTTGGTCGCCAAGGTCGCGTGGGCTGAAGGACAGGTTCATGATGATCCTCTCAGGGGCAAAAGCTGGGATAGGGACGGAGTGCGGTCAGATCACCGGCCGAGCTCTGCCGGAGCGCGCTGAGTGATCTCGCCAGGCAGAAGCATGACAGCAGGTCGGTGAGCGACGAGGCCAGAAACATGGCTGCGAGCAGGCCTGAAAAACCGAAGAAGGGCGGCAGGAAAGCAAGCAACGGAAAGAGAAGATATCCATATTGCGCCAAGCCTACGGCAAGGGCGGCTTTCGGCCTGCCCTGTGCTTGGAAGAGGATCAGCACGGTCTGCCGGAGGCCGAACAGCAGGAAGGGGAGATGGGTTGCGACGATCGCCTGGCCTGCGATCGATGCCACGGACGCATTGTCGGTGAAGAACGAGGCAAGGTGCCCGGAGAAGATGATCGCCGTCAACCCGTAGGCGCCGCCGACCGCGCTCGTGACGGCGGTTAGCATGCGGGTTGCCGAGAGCACCCGTGATATATCCCCGCGGCCCCAGGCGAAGCTCAGGATGGACTGCGCGCCCAGCGAAATGCCGATGACAGGGAGTGCGCCGACCGCAAGCAGCCGCAGGGCGATCCCGACTCCGGCAATGCCGTCCTCGCCATGATAGGTGCCGGCGACAGACAGCATCGCGGCGATTGCGCCAGCGGTTGCGAGGCTCGTCAGCGTCGTTGGCGCGCCAACGGCAAGGACCGGCCTCAGATGCCTGAGATCGCCGAACCGCCAGCCGAACGTCAGCCGGATCGTGCCGAGCCGTCTCGCATGATAGGCGCCGTAGATTGAGAGCGCCACGAGCTGGGAGAGGATTGTCGCGATCGCCACGCCCTGCAGCCCAAGGCCGAAGCCGAAGATCATGATCGGGTCGAGAATGATGTTCAGCGCAAAGCAGGCGACCAGCGTCCACATGCTGAAGCGGGCATTGCCCTCGGCGATCGCCAGGAAATCGAGAATGATCTGCGCCATCGTCAGCGGGATCGAGACCGCGATGATGAGCAGGTAATGCTGCGCAAGCGGCTCGATGGCTGGCGTGGCGCCGAACAGCAGGAAAGATGGAAATGCGACGATTGCGGCCGCACTGGCCGCGCCGAAGGCGACGCCGGCGGCCAGGCTGACCGAGGCAAGCGTGCTCGCGCTCGACCGGTTGCCGGCGCCGAGCGCCCGCCCGACCTCGGTTGCCACGCCGACGCCGATGCCTTCGCCGAAGGCTGCGACGAGCATCAGGATCGGCAGCACGATCATGATCGCGGCGATCTGATCCTCCCCGATCGTGCCGACGAAGACCATGTTGATCGTGTGATGGGCGGCATTGATCGACAGGCCAAACATGGCGGGCAGCCCGAGCCGCAGCAGCAGCCTGAACAGGTGCGGGCTGGCAAGATCTTCCGGCGCAAGCCGTCGTTTCCGCAGGCTGCCGCTCATCTCGCTCATGTCGTTCATGATGCGGGCACCCAGAGATGATCGCCGAAGAAACGCTCGCGCGTCAGCATGACGAGAAGCGCCCGTTTGTGCGGAAAATCGAAATGCTTGATCTTGGCAAAGCCCGAGCGGTCGAGATTGCGGATCTGCTGCTCGTGGCTGGCGCGCGGTTCGCCGACAATGCATTTCGTGCGGGGATCGTCGAGGAAGATGAAATGCATCAGCGAGGGAAGCCACGCGCTGATCCATTTCTTGCCGCGATAATCGGGCTCGCCGATCGCGACATGCCATCCGCGATCGTAATCATCGGCATCGTAGTAGGGACCGAGCCGGTTTTCCTTGGCCCAGTAGACCTCGAAATAGCCGAAGGGAATGTCGGCGAAACTGCCGATCAGTGGCAGGACATGCGGATCGGCGATCCTCGCCTCCAGGATCTCCCGGTGCTTGTCGATCGAGCCCGCATCCTCCCAGATCGTGTTGACCTGCTCGTCGTTCATCCAACGGTTAAAGGCCGCAAGATCGGTCTCGGGATCGGCCACCCTGAAGCTGATGTCCCGCTCCAGCCACGGGATGAAGCGCTGGTAGACCGTGCCTTTCGGCTTTGCCGGCCGGCGCGGATGATAGCGCCCCGCGGTCATCTGCTGCACCGGCGGCAGCGGATAGGACATCTGCGGCAGCCACAGCGAGGGCCATTGCCAGAGGATAGCGGAATCGAGCCGTCCATCGGTGCCTGAGATGTGCCGGGGAAGGCTGGCCTTATGGCCTTCGAAAGCGACCGATTTGATCGACCGATCTTGCGCCGTCACCGCTTCGGCGGCTGCCATGAGAAGCTCGGCCGATTGCACGGGATTTCCCTCGTAGAAGGTCAGCGAGGCGATGCCGGCTTCGACTTCGAGGGCGACTTCGTGATTCCCGCGCACGGTGTGGAGATGGACGATATTGGGGGCGAGCCTGACATAGCTGCGCGCCTGTAGAGCCCGCCTTTGCTTGGCGGCGTCGAAATCCATGATGTTCTCCTTGATCGGCAGGGCTTTTGATGCTGCGAGCATGAAGCCCGCTCCTGTGGCGATTTGATAGAATGACGATCCATCCTTGGGCGGATTTAGGGGTAAACGAAGAAAAAAATTCTCAGCAATTTTCTAAACTCCAGCAGGCGGGATCCGTCATTTGCGAATGACGTCAATCTCTGCAGGAGCTTCGAATGGACAATCTTGAGCCCCGCGACGATCTCTGGATCGTCGTCCACGACACCGAGCATCACTACTCGGTCTGGCCGCAGGACAAGCGGATTCCAGTGACCTGGCAGCCGGCGGGTTTTGCCGGTTCGCGCCAGGAATGCCTCGCCCATATCCGCGACATCTGGGCCGATCCTCGCCCGCTCTCCCTGCGCTCGGCCATGGCAGCCGATGCGCGTCTCTGAAAACGTCTGGATGGCAAGATGAACAAGCAGATTACCAATTTCGCCGATGCCCGCCCGACCGACGCTGTGGATGCCGTCTTCGAGAGTTTTCCGCTGACGATCGCGCAGAAGCGCATCTGGTCGCTGGAGCAGATCGGCAATTACACGGTCTTTCCCGATCAGGTCATCGGGCTGCGATTGAGTGCCGCGACCGGCGTCGAGACGATCGCCGGCGCCTGCCGCGCGCTCGTGGCTGAGAACCCGTCGCTTTCCACTCGTTTCCGCCGGCTGGCGGGCGGGCGCATCGAGCAATATCGCGGCGCATCGAACGCCGTGCCGATCGAAATCCTCGGCAAAGAAGGTGCTGCTCTTTCCGAGGCTGAGGCCTTGGCTGCGCGGAAAGCCTTTCGCGACAGACGCTTCGATCTGCTGGACGGGCCGGGCGCGCGCATCCAGATCATCCAGCTTGCCGACGGGCAGTCGCTGCTGACGATCGTGCTGCATCCGATCATCTCAGACGACCGGGAAAAATCCGTTCTTGCAGCCTCGCTGGCGCGCATTCTCGATGGTGAACCCGCCGGCGACGTGCAGCCGGCGGAAATCTCGGCCGGGACGCGGGAGGAGGAATGGCTGGAGACGGATGAAGCGCGCAAAGCGCTTGCCTATTGGCGCGACACGATCGGTCTCGACTACGCGGCCTCGACCTTTCCCACCCGCTTCAACAGCGGCGGGCTTGCCGGCGTGGCGCGTGCTGAGCATCGGTTTGCGATCGAGCCCAACCTCTGGGCCAAGCTCGAACGGCATGCGGAGAGCAAGAGATACCAGATCGAGCGCGTGCTTCACGCCGCCTTCTGCGCGCTGCTGGCGCGCTACAGCGGCAACTATGCTTTGCTGACCGGGCTGCTGATCGCCCGCCCCGGCACCGAGCATTTCGCCAGCCGTGGCCGCGCCGCACAGGTTCTTCCCCTCGTGCTTTCCCTGACCTCCCGGCACTCTCTCGATGATGTCGTTGCGGCAATCTCGTCGGTGACGCAGGAGGGGCTTGCCCGCCTCGTGCCGCTGGAGCGCATCACGCAGGAGTTGGTCGTCGACGAAGCGGCGGCACAGGAAGCCGTGGTCAAGGCGCTGTTCGAATTCCGCGAGCCCTATCCGGTTCCGAGGCAGGCGACGAACCTGGAACCGCTGGGCGCGCGCGCCGATAGCGAGCTTTCCCTCATGATCGAGGCTCGCACAGATGGCGCCGCGTACGGGCTGATCGATTATGCCCAGGATCTCTACGACGGCGCCCTGGTTGCCCGTGTCGCCAGGCATTTCTGCCTGGTGCTGGAGCAGATCGTCGTAAAGCCGGATCTCAAGATCAAGGATATCGAGCTCATGGGCAGCGACGAGCTCGATTGGCTGTCGGCGCCCTATGAGGATGATGTCGTCAACGACGACCGGCCGGTGCACGAACTGATCTCGGCCCATTCGCGCCGCACGCCGGAGAAGACCGCGATCGTTTATGGCGACGAGGCGTGGAGCCATGGCTGGCTGGAGGCGAGCACGAACAGCCTCGGGCATCGGCTGCGGCAGCTCGGTGTCCGCGCCGAAGTGACGGTCGCGATCTTCATCAAGCGTTCGCCGGAGGCGATCGTTGGCATTCTCGCCACGCTGAAGGCGGGCGGTGCTTACATCCCGGTCGAGCCCGATCATCCGCCGGCGCGCAACCATCACATCCTGCGCGACGGCGGGGTGAAGATCGTCCTCACCCACAGCTGGCTGCGCCACCGCCTGCCGGAAGAGCTCGACGCCATCGTCCTAGAACTAGACAAGCTCGACCTCGACGGCGAGCCGGACACGCCGCTCTATATTCCCACGCACAAGGATCAGCTCGCTTATGTCATGTACACCTCGGGATCGACGGGATTGCCGAAAGGTGTCGCCGTCGAGCACGGGCCGCTGACGCACCATCTGCAGAATACCTCGCGGGTCTATGGCATGAGCTCGGAGTCCCGCGAGCTGCCCTTCCTGCCCTTCAGTTCGGACGGCGGCCATGAGCGCTGGATGAACCCGCTGATGGAGGGCGGCAGCATCATCCTTCCCGACCAGCCGCTCTGGACGCCGGAAGAAACGCTGACGGCGATGCGCAAGCATGGCGCCAACAATGCCAGCATTCCCACGACCTATCTGCAGCAGCTGGCGGAATGGGCCGACATTACCGACGGCGCCCCGCCGATGCGGCTCTATTCCTTCGGCGGCGAGGGGCTCGCGCAATCGACCTTCGATCTTCTGTCGCGGGCGCTGAAATCGGAATGGCTGATCAACGGCTATGGTCCCACGGAAACGATCATGACCCCGATGGTCTGGAAGGTGCGGGCCGGCACCAGGTTCCAGGGCGTCTATGCGCCGCTCGGACGCGCCGTCGGGCTCCGGCGCGTCTATGTGCTCGATCCCGACCTCAATCTGTGCCCGATCGGCGTGACCGGCGAGCTCTATATCGGCGGCGAGGGCATTGCCCGCGGCTATATTGGCAAGCCGGATACGACGGCGGACCGCTTCATTCCCGACCCATTCTCCAAGGAAGGCGGCCGGCTTTATCGCTCCGGCGACCTGACGCGCTGGCGCGAGGACGGAACCGTCGAGTTCGTCGGCCGCGTCGATCATCAGGTGAAGCTGCGCGGTTATCGCATCGAACTCGGCGAGATCGAAGCAGCACTCCTCCAGCAGCCCGGCGTCGGTGAGGCCCTCGTCGTGCTGCGCGACGACGATGCCGGCGAAAAGGCGCTGGTCGCCTATGTCGTTCGGAAGAAGGACGAGAGGCTCGACGTCGAGACGGTCCGCGCCGGACTCGAGCGCAGCCTGCCGTCCTACATGGTGCCGGCGGCCGTGGTTGAACTCGAAAAGATGCCGACCAATCCGAACAGCAAGCTCGACCGCTTCGCGCTGCCCGCGCCCCAGCCCGTCAAGCGCGCCATCGTCGAGCCGGTGACTGCGCTCGAAGAAGAGGTGCTGGATGTCTGGCGCCAGGTTCTCAAGCTGGAGGCGATCAGCGTCGAGGACAATTTCTTCGCCATCGGCGGCAATTCGCTGGGCGCGATCCGCATCCTCACGCAGCTGCGGCAGCGCCGGCCGAAGGTTCCGCTGACCGTCGCAGATATCTTCAATAACCCGACCATCCGCGCCTTTGCCGGCGTGATGGAACAGGGGGAGGAGCGAGATCTCTCCGAGGTGATCGTGCTGCGCGCTTCAGGGGCCAAGCCGCGGCTCTATTGCTTCCCGGGGCTTCTCGTCAGCACCCGCGAATATGTGAAACTCGTCGATTATCTCGGCGCCGACCAGCCGGCGACTGGCTTCATTTGCCACTCGCTGTCCGAGAAGAAGGAAGTCGGCGCGCCCGTTGAAGAGATCATAGAGAGCTATGTCGATTACATCAGAACGCATAGTAAAGGTGCGCCCTGCTACTTTCTCGGCTGGTCCTGGGGCGGGCTTCTGGCCTATGAGGCTGCCCGCACTCTCGCCAACGAGGTCGACGTCCGGATGATGGCGATGGTGGATGTCTGCGATCTCGGATCGGAATTCGCGATCGGCGCCAAACCGCGCTTCCGGCCGGGCGAGCGTGATGCGCTGCATCGCGACGTGCAGGCATGGCTGCAAAAGACGGCGATGCGCCCGGAATGGGACCGGCTGCTTTCGACCATGGACGCCGATACCTACGAGCAGTTCCTGCGCTTCGTCGGCGACGAGAAGGACCCGCTTCCCACAGACGGACCCGAGATCAGCAGCCGCGAACATACGTTCTGGGTGCTGATCGACAATGCCCTGATCTTCCGCAAGCATCGGCTCGTTCCCCATGACGTGCCGATCTATCCCTGGGCAGCCGACGACAGCCTCAATCGCGGCCTGAACCTGATCGATTGGCGCCGCCTGTCGCCGCGGGCGCACGCGGCCGAGATCATCACCGGCACCAACCACCTGCACATGATCGGGTCTCCGGCCTTC
Organism: Rhizobium sp. NXC14; assembly: GCF_002117485.1. Classification (NCBI taxonomy): domain Bacteria; kingdom Pseudomonadati; phylum Pseudomonadota; class Alphaproteobacteria; order Hyphomicrobiales; family Rhizobiaceae; genus Rhizobium; species Rhizobium sp. NXC14. The sequence goes on along the minus strand of NZ_CP021033.1, from coordinate 634,429 downwards.
CACTCAAGGCTTGCCCTGCGTCTCAAGGAAACAGAGAAGGACAACGCATGACCGTCGCTTTTACCCGCAGAGATGCCCTGAACGAGTTGCTCGATCTTGCCGGCATCGGCATCGGTCCCTCCAACCTGAGCCTTGCCTGCCTGCTGGAAACCGTGCCCGACGTCCGCAGCCGCTTCTTCGAGCGGCGCGGCGCCTTCGACTGGCATCCCGGCATGATGATGCCCGGCGTCGAGCTGCAATCGTCCTTCCTCAAGGACCTCGTCACCCCGGTCCTGCCGACCAGCCGCTGGTCCTTCATCTCCTATCTGGTCGCCCATAAGCGGCTCTACGCCTTCCTGAACGCCAATTACGAGGCCGTTCCGCGGCAGGAGTTTGCACGCTATCTCGCCTGGGTTGCCAACGGCGTAGACGGTTTGCGCTTTTCGACTGAAATTCGCGACGTCGAGCACCGCGACGACCGCTTCGTCCTGCGCTTCGACAACGGCCAGGAAGAAGCGCGCAACCTGGCGATCGGCACCGGGTCCTCGCCCTTCGTGCCCGACTGGGCAAAACCCTTCTTGGGTGCGGATTGCTTCCACAATAGCGAGGCCAAATCGCGCCTCATCGATCTCGGCGCTTCCCGCATTTTCGTGGTCGGCGGCGGCCAGAGCGGCGGCGAGGTGGTGGAAGCGCTGCTTGGCGACCCTGGCTCGATGACGGAACTGACCTGGATCAGCCGGCGCCATAATTTCGAGCCCATCAACGATACGCCGTTTTCGAACCAGGTCTTCTCGCCGGAATATGTGCAGGCCTATCTGAAGCTCGGCGGCGAACAGAAGCAGGCGGCGCTGAAGAACTCGATCCTGACCAGCGATGGCCTGTCGATTTCGACGATCCACTCGATCTACCGCCGCCTCTATGCGCTGCGTTACCTTGAGCAGAGCACGCTGAATGCATCTTTGTCGCCGAACCGCGATGTGATCCAGATGGAGCGGAACGGCAATGCCTATCGGCTCATCGTCCGCAACCATTTCGATGGCGGGATAGAGGTGCTTCATGCCGACGCGGTGGTTCTTGCGACCGGCTACAGGTTCCGTTTGCCGGATGCGCTCGGATCGCTAAGCGAAAGGATCAGCCTCGACAGAAACGGCTACCCCACCCTGAACGACGACTACACGATGCAGTGGACAGGCCCGAGGACCAACCGCCTGTTTGCACAGAACGCCGGCCGATACTCGCACGGCATAGCCGACTCGCAGCTCAGCCTCATGGCGTGGCGTAGCGCCAAGATCGTCAACACGCTTCTCGGCCGGCAGCATTTCGATGCCGAGCCTGACAATGCCCAGCTGGTCTGGGCGACGGAGGCAGCTTCTGCCATGTCGCATCAGCTCCGGGCCGGCCATTCGGACGGCATGCTGTCATCCTGAAACGTCAGGACATGAATGCTGGGGGCGCGAAATTGTGAGTGGACGGCCAGCGCGGCGACGTGCTGGCTGCCGCTCTCGATCAGGCGGTGATGCCATTGCCGGTCCGGTTCGCCGCTCTGAACCAGGACCGGGAAGCCGTCCTGCCAGGAAAAGGCGACGCTGCGGGGATCTTCACGCAAGCCTACCCCGAGTGCCTTGAGATGGCTCTCCTTGAGCGCCCAAAGGGCAACGGCTGCACGCGATCGTTCGCCCGGAGGCAGTTGATCGAGCCAATAGCGTTCGTCCAGGCTGCAATAGCTCTCCAAGGCCGCCGCTTCGATTTCGGCGTCGGCGCGTTCGCAGTCGATCCCGACGCGCTCGCATTCTGAAGTGACGGCGACGGCCACCAGCCCGTCGGCATTGGAAAGGCTGAACTGCAGCCCGTCGCGACCCTCGGCCGTCAGCTTGCCGTTCGCATCCGCCTGCAACAGCAGCTTGTCAGGCTGCGTCTCGGTATGCGCGCTCAGCACTTGCCGCAGCAGACAGCGGCCGGCGATGAACGAGGTCCGGTCGCGCTCGAAGCGATAGGTCGCGGCGCGCTCCCGCTCATTCGGTGAAAGCCACTGCATCCAGCGCTTCTCGCCGCTGTCGTTCTTCGGATATTTCCAGAGCACGACATCGATGGCGGCCGGTTGATTTTCTGATTGCTGCATCAGGCCAGTATGCGTAACTCGGCCCGATTGGCAATCTCCGCGGGATTTACTCCGCGGCTTCGATAAAGCGGTGGCGTTCGTAAAGGAATTTGAGCACGGCCTCGCGGCATTTGAGATATGTCCGGTCGGAGGCGAGCTCGATGCGGTTGCGGGGGCGGGGCATGGTGACGTCGAGCACTTCGCCGATCCGGGCCGCAGGGCCGTTGGTCATCATCACGATGCGGTCGGAGAGCAGCACCGCTTCATCGACATCATGGGTGATCATCACCATCGTGTTGCCGAGCCGGCTATGGATCTCCATCACCGCATCCTGAAGATGGGCGCGGGTCAATGCGTCGAGTGCCCCGAACGGCTCGTCGAGCAGCAGGATCTTCGGCTCCATTGAAAGCGCGCGGGCAATGCCGACGCGCTGCTTCATGCCGCCGGATATCTCCGCGGGCCGCTTGTCCCTGGCATGGGCCATCTGCACGAGGTCGAGATTGGCCATCACCCAGTCATGTCGCTCGGCCTTGGTCTTCGTTCGGCTGAAGACCTTGGAGACGGCGAGGTTCACGTTCTCATAGACCGTCAGCCAGGGCAGGAGCGAATGGTTCTGAAAAACGACGGCGCGTTCCGGGCCTGGCTCGTTGACCTCTTGATTTTCCAGAAGCACGGCGCCTGCCGAAACCGGGGTCAGGCCGGCAATGAGATTGAGCAGGGTGGACTTGCCGCAACCGGAATGACCGATGATCGAAACAAATTCCCCCTGAGAAATCGTCAGGTTGATGTCCTTCAGGACTTCGGCGCGCACGCCGCCGCGATCGAAATGCTTGTCGATATGATCGAGCTTGAGATAGGCGTTCATCGATATGGTCCTCAGTTGGCCATGGCGCCGCGGGTGACGAGTTTGCCGAGCGCGGCCACCAGCTTGTCGAGAGCAAAACCGACGATGCCGATATAGGCGAGCGCGACGATGATGTCGGGAAGGCGCGAGGAGTTCCACGCATCCCAGATGAAGAAGCCGATGCCGACGCCGCCGGTCAGCATTTCGGCCGCGACGATGGCGAGCCAGGAAAGGCCGACGCCGATCCTGAGGCCGGTGAAGATGTAAGGGGCCGCCGACGGCAGCATGATCTTCCAGAAGAATTCGAGCTGGTTGAGCCGCAGCACCTCGGCGACGTTGCGATAATCCTGCGGAATATTGCGGACGCCCACGGCGGTGTTGATGATGACAGGCCAGATCGAGGTGATGAAGATGACGAAGATCGCCGAAGGGCTGGAATCCTGGAATGCGGCGAGCGACAGCGGCAGCCAAGCGAGCGGCGGCACCGTGCGCAGCACCTGGAAGATCGGATCGAGGCCGCGCATGGCCCAGACCGATTGACCGATGATCGCCCCGATGATGACGCCGGTGACTGCGGCAAGGCCGAAGCCATAAGCCACGCGCTGCAGCGAGACCAGCACCCGCCAGCCGAGCCCGATATCCTGGGAGCCGTAGTTGAAGAACGGATAGGCGATGAGGTCGTAGCTATCCTGCCAGACCTGGTGCGGCGAAGGCAGAGAGGCGTCCGCCGATGAACAGAGCGCCTGCCAGAGGAGGAGCACGAGAGCCAGCACGACGGACGGCGGAACGACATTGTGAAGTGCGGTCAGCGCCGCGCGGCGAAAATCGATCCGCGATGCTTGCTTGCCGGAGAATGACAGAACCTTCGCCGCCGGCTTTGCAGAGGCGACGATCGAGGGATTTTCTTTATTTGCCAGGGCGGACATCAGCGCGCTCCTCACGGGAATGGAAGGCCGGCGCGCCGTTCGCGCGCCAGAGGCGGGATCAGGAGACGGCCTTGATCGAAAGGCTCTCCAAGTAGGCGGAGGGGTTTTCAGGATCGAAGACCTTGCGGTCGAAGAAGGTTTCCTTGCCCCGGGACGACGATGCGGGAATGTCGGCAGCAGCGATGCCGAGATCCTTGGCAGCCTCGCGCCAGATGTCCTCGCGGTTCACCTGGTTGACCAGCGCCTTCACATCGGTCGTCGCCGGCAGGTTTCCCCAACGGATGTTTTCCGTCATGAACCAGGCATCGTGGCTCTTGAACGGGTATGAGGCGCCGTCCTTCCAAAACTTCATGTAGAGATCGGTCGCCTTGACCTCGCGGCCATTGCCATAATTGATATCGCCCTTCAGGCGGCCGAGCACATCCTTGGTCGGAACGTTGAACCATTGACGCTTGCCGAGAATCTCCGCCATCTCCGCCTTGTTGTCCATGCTGTCGCACCATTGCTGCGCTTCCATGACGGCCATCAGCAGGGCCTTGGCGGCATTCGGGTTCTTTTCGATCCATTCGGCGCGGAGCCCCAGCGCCTTTTCGGGATGGCCCTTCCAGAGCTCGCCCGTGGTGGCTGCCGTGAAGCCGATGCCCTGGTTGACGAGCTGCTCGTTCCAAGGCTCGCCCACACAGAAAACGTCCATGTTGCCGACCTTCATGTTGGCCACCATCTGCGGCGGCGGCACGACGATGGTCGAAACGTCCTTGTTCGGGTCGATGCCGCCGGCGGCAAGCCAGTAGCGGATCCAGAGGTCGTGAGTGCCGCCCGGGAAGGTCATGGCGGCCTTGATCTCCTTGCCTTCGGTCTTCTTCTTTTCGAAGGCTGCCTTCAGCTTCGAGGCATCGAGCTGGACGCCGGTTTCGGCATATTCCTTGGCGACGGAGATGCCCTGGCTGTCGAGATTGAGCCGGGCAAGGACTGCCATCGGCACCGGCTTGTTGTTCTGCGTCACCTTGCCGGTGTGCATGAGATAGGGGAGCGGCGAGAGGATGTGAGCGCCGTCGATACCGTTGGCTGCGCCGCCCAACACGAGATTGTCTCTCGTCGCACCCCAGGACGCCTGTTTGGCGACATCCGTTTCCGGAAGTCCATATTTTTCGAACAGGCCTTTTTCCTTGGCGATAATCAGCGGCGCGGAATCCGTGAGCGCGATGAAGCCGAGCTTGATGCCGTTCACTTCAGGGCCTGCCCCGGCCGCAAAGGCGCCGGAGGGAAAGGCGGTCTTGACGGCGCCGATGAGGGCGGCCGCTGCAGTCGTCTTGAGCATGCTCCGGCGGGTGATGCCGGTTGCCGATATCGCAGTCGTCGAAATCTTCTTCATCTGCAGGTTCCCCTCTGCTTGGTGAATTCGGACGCAAAAAAACGCCGCCGGAATGCGTCCACGGGATGAGTGCATCCCGGAGGGCAATCCTTGCGACGTCGATGTCTAACGTAAGCGCTTATGTCGCGCCCATCTGCAGCGGTCGCCGTTGACCGATGCACATTGAAGGCCTGCAATCGGTGTGCCAAGTCCAAAGGGACGCCAGTAACTTCATGAGCTGAAAGGGAAAAATAAATCAGTTCCAGCCTGCTTATTTCATGGGCAGCCTGAATATGTGATTAGTATTTGTGCTGATGCCAGGGCGGTGGCATTCGCAAGAGCGTTATATTTGTGCATCGCACTGGCCGCTTATGGGCTGACTGATTGGCCAACAGGGTCTTTGGCCTTCGTTCGATTAGCACTCTTTAAGATATTCAATGCGACACTCGGGCGAACGTAACAGCGAGATTGCCTTGAGCAGCAAACGATCCAGAACGAATGTCGAACTTGAAAATCTGCTTCGCCAGCTTGGCTTGGCGCTTGAGGCATCCAGGATTGGCATCTGGCAGCACAATATCGCAAAAAATCAGACGCGATGGGACGAGCAGCTCAAGCTGATCTATGGCGTTCCGAAAGCGCCGCTTGATGTTATCTGGCTGGACAGCGTCCACCCCGATGATCTGGCGGCGACCAATGAAATATTTCTGCGGGCGATCGAAACCAGATCGGATTACGCATCGGAATTTCGCATTGTTCGACCAGACGGAGCGATCCGCTATCTGCGTTCGCGCGCTCGCTATTTCGTCGATGTGGCCGGCGACCCCTGCTTTGTCGGCGCCGAATGGGATGTGACCGACGACGTCCTGCTCAACAAGGAACTGGAGAGGAGCCGCGCGGAAGCTCGGTTCGCGGCCGATCACGATCACCTCACCGGTCTCTTGAACCGGCGTAGTTTCGATTTCGCCCTATCCGAGCTTGCCAGGCAGGAGGGCGTCAAGGTTGCGCTTCTCCATATTGACGTGGACCATTTCAAGGAGATCAATGATCGCTTCGGGCATGCGGTCGGCGACCTCGTTCTGTGTCATGTCAGCGAGATTCTTCTGCAGGCCATTTCCGCAGATGACGTCGCAGCGCGCCTCGGCGGCGATGAGTTCGCAGTCATCGTCACTGAAGACGAGCCCGACAGAACGAGGGCGGTGCTCGATCATATTCAGCGACGCCTGGAAAGCCCGCTTCCTGGTGTCGACCAGGCACTCAGCGTGCAGTGTTCCATTGGCGTTGCCAGCGCCATGAGCGGAGACTTTGCCAAGCTGCTCTCCCAGTCGGACCTGGCTTTGTACCACGCCAAACGGAATGGCCGGAATCGCGCCGAGATTTTTACCGACGAGATGGCTTCGAGGCTGGCGAACGAAAGGCAGCTCGTCCAGGATCTGCGATCCGGATTGGCGCTCGGCCAGATCCGTCCATTTTACCAGGCGCAGGTCGACGCCAGGTCTTTCCGGGTAAACGGCATCGAAGCTCTGGCGAGATGGCACCATCCGACGAGAGGAATTCTCGCTCCGGCGCATTTCCTGCCTCTCGCCTCGTCGAACGGATTGGTCGCAGAGCTTGACGATGTCATCCTGAGGGCCGTCCTATTGGATATGAAATCCTCGGCCTCGCTGCTCGAGCGCGTTCGGCTGTCGATCAACCTCTCCGCCGAGCGTCTCGATGATCCTGAATTGACAACGAAACTCGGCGGCTATGACATCCCGCCCGGCCGATTGAGCTTCGAGCTGATAGAGACGATATTCCTGGACAGCCTGAGCGATCGGGTGCGCCAGAACATCCAGGCCATCAAGTCCTTCGGTATCGACATCGAGATCGACGATCTCGGATCGGGGCATGCCTCCTTGCTGGGCCTGCTCGAGCTCAGACCGGACCGCGTCAAGATCGATCGCCAGCTTGTGATGCCGATCCTGCAATCCGTTCCCAGCCGCCGGCTTGTCAGTTCGCTGGTCGACATAGCGCGCGCGCTTGACATGGAGGTGATTGCGGAAGGCGTGGAAACCTTCGAGCATGCCAAAGTGCTCGCCGATCTTGGCGTCCACACTCTCCAGGGTTATGCTTTTGGACGCCCGCAGTCGTTTGCCGAACTGGCAGGGCGATTGGCGCAGGAAGCATTGGAGTTCGGGCAAGCCAACTCTATCCGGTTAGCCTGACAGAGCCTCGAAGTGATCAGTGACTCCGTTGGAGTGATCGGCCCGACAACGCAACTGCTTCTGGGAAGCAATTCGAGGATCAGTGTCGTCTACGCGTCTGGAGACGCGGGCTGCAAGACTGGAGAGCGATTCAGGCCGACGCCTGCTCATCGCTTACTTTTGGTGCGCGTCGCCAGGACGTTGCGTATCGAGAAGCTGGAGTGAATCCTGAGGACGCCTGGCAAGGCCGATAATATTTCCTTGTGGATCCGTTCGAATTCGCCGGCATTGGCGACTTCCACGCGCAGCAGATAGTCGGATCCACCCGTCATCAGGAAACATTCGCGGATTTCCGGATGACGGCGGACGGCCGCCTCGAAACGGTCGAGATAATCCTCCGTCTGCCGTTCGAGGGTGATGTTGATGATAACGGCAATCATCGCATCCGCGTTGCTCGTATCGAGAAGCGCCGTGTAGCCGCGGATCACGCCCGTCTTTTCCATGATCTTGATACGTCTGAGGCAGGCCGATGGCGAAAGGCCGATTTCGGCAGCAAGCTTGGCATTGCTCATCCTGGCGTCAAGGCGCAGCAGCCTCAGGATGTTGCGATCTGTCGTGTCGAGGGCAGGCATGATCGATTGTTCCAAATTTTCGTAGATTATGCGCACAAAATGCAAGCCGTGCAATATCATAAGACGAAATGACCGGCAATATCGCTTATTCTTTCATACACTCCATGGAAACAAGAGGGTGAACATGGACAGCGCTATTTTGGTCTCCCATGCACGTACTGCCACGATCACGCAGGGAGCCACGGGCTTTCTGACGATCGATCTTGCGGCACTGGGCCGCAATTATCGGAAGCTCCTGTCGATGCTGGTCCCCGTGCGCGCAGGCGCCGTTGTAAAGGCCGATGCCTATGGCCTCGGCGCGGAGCGGGTGGCGAAAACCCTCTACGCCCAAGGTTGCCGGCACTTCTTCGTTGCTCAATTCGTCGAGGCGGCGCGGCTGCGGCCGGCGCTCGCGCAGGACGCCCAGATTTTCGTGCTGAACGGCCTGCAGCCGGGCAATGAGATTGCCTGCGCAGAACTGGACATTGTACCGGTCCTCAATTCGCTCGCCCAGTGGCAGCAATGGTCCGCGGCGGCGCGCGCGCTGAAGCGCTGCCTGCCTGCCGTCCTGCAATTCGACACCGGCATGTCGCGGCTGGGCTTTCCCCCGGAGGAAAGGGCGGAACTGGCGACAGCCCTTCGCAACGGCACCAACATCGAAGTCCTGTTCATCATGAGCCACCTGGCTTCGGCAGATGAGGCCGAGGGTCAGCAGAATAGCGACCAGCTGGCAGAAATGTCCTGCATCGCCGACGAATTTCCAGGCTTCGACATCTCCTTCGCCAATTCCGGCGGGGTTTTCCTTGGCAAAGCCTATCATGGCGTGCTCGCCCGGCCGGGCATCGCGCTTTACGGCGGCGCTCCGAGCGCCGGCCCGGCGAACCCGATGGAGCCGGTCGTCAGTCTCGATGTTGCCGTCGTGCAGACGCGGACCGTATCACCGGGCACCAAGGTTGGTTATGGTGGCGCGCATGTCGCGCAACGGGAAATGCGTCTCGCCACCATTGCCGCCGGCTATGCCGACGGCCTGCCGCGCTGCCTGAGCGACCGCGGAGCCGTCTATTACCAGGGCACCCGGCTGCCGATCGTCGGCCGCGTTTCGATGGACAGCATCACGGTCGATATGTCGGCGCTGCCCGAAGGCGCGCTGACGCTCGGCAGCCTTGTCGAGGTGCTCGGTCCACATCAGACGCTCGAGGATATTGCGCGGGATGCCGACACCATATCTTATGAAATCCTGACCGGTCTCGGCGATCGGTATCACAGGCAATATCGCTGAGAGCCGGCTGGCTCCATCCTTGGGGACATCATGAAAGTCATCGTTCTGGGCGCCGGCATCGTCGGTGTCACATCCGCCTATCAATTGGCCAAGGCAGGCCACGAGGTTACCGTCGTCGATCGGCAATCGGGGCCAGCGCTGGAGACGAGCTTTGCCAATGCCGGCGAAGTCTCATTCGGCTATTGCTCCCCATGGGCGGCACCCGGCATTCCAATGAAGGCCATGAAATGGCTGTTCATGAAGCATGCGCCGCTCATCCTGCGCCCGAAATTGGACATGGCCATGCTCTCCTGGATGGCGAGGATGCTGTCGAACTGCACCTCCGAGCGCTACGCGATCAACAAGAGCCGCATGCTGCGTCTTGCCGATTACAGCCGTATCGCGCTCGCCGAACTTCGCGCCGAAACCGGTATCACCTATGACGAACGCATGCAGGGAACTCTGCAGCTGTTCCGCACGCAGCAGCAGCTCGATGCCTCGGCGAAGGACGTCAAGGCGCTCGCCGCCGACGGCATTCCCTACGAGGTCTTGGACCGGGATGGCTGCATTCGCGTCGAACCGGCGCTGAAGCACGTGCGCGACAAGATCGTCGGCGGGCTGCTGACGCCGAAGGACGAAACCGGCGATTGCTTCAAGTTCACCAATGCGCTCGCCGACAGAGCCGAGGCGCTCGGCGTCCGTTTCGCCTATGGGACGACGATCAAGGCTCTCGACGTCGAGGCCGGCCGCGTACGCGGGATCGTCACCGATCGCGATCTTGATCGCGGGCGCGAGCGGTTGAGCGCGGATGCCGTCGTGGTCGCGCTCGGCAGCTATTCGCCGCTGCTGCTGAAGCCGCTCGGCATTCGCCTGCCGGTCTATCCGGTCAAGGGCTATTCGCTGACCATCCCGATTACCGATGCCGCGCGCGCGCCGGAATCGACCGTCATGGACGAAACCTACAAGATCGCGATCACCCGGCTCGGCGACCGCATCCGCGTCGGCGGCATGGCCGAAATATCAGGCTATACCAACGATCTCGGTCTCGCCCGCCGCAGCACGCTCGAACATTCCGTCACCGATCTTTTCCCCGGCGGCGATGTTTCCAGGGCTTCCTTCTGGTCCGGCCTGCGCCCGATGACGCCGGACGGCACGCCGGTCATCGGCCCGACCAAGATCGCAGGCCTGTTCCTCAATACAGGTCACGGCACGCTCGGCTGGACCATGAGCACGGGTTCGGCGCGGCTGATCAGCGACCTCGTCGGCGGCGCCACGCCTGATATCGATGCGAGGGATCTTGCCGTTAGCCGATACGGCTGACGCGCATAGACGGCAGGAGGAATGAATGAGATGATACGCTTGTCACTTGCGGTCATCTTTTTGCGAGGTCACGAATGTCCGCTAGCTCCGATTGGCATGCCCCTGGCAACCTGGTCCAACCGTCGGGAGTAGCGAATGTGTCTTTTCGAGCAACGGTGCAGAACGGAACGGACGCGGATCAGCTCGCAGAAGCATTGTCAACGCCGACATCCAAGATAAGCGTTTCGGCGGAAGGCACGACGCCCATTGGATATCGCTGCAATTTCATCTCGATGGAAGATGTAAGCGTCGCCGATTGCTCTTACGAAGGTTCGATTTCCAGCAGGCGAGACGGGGTCGCCGATAAACTGTCTATGTTCCTGCCGACACAGGGGATGATGTTGTTCGGCGGCAAGCGGGAGCCGATATATTCGCTACCGGGTCGTGGCGTAATCCTGGAACAGGGCGCCGTCAGGGGAACGAGGATCGTCGGCCCCCGCCGTCATTTCTGCCTTTTCATCGACCGCGCCAAGATCGCTGCGCAGCTCACCCATATGTGCGAGCGGACGATCAGCGGCGATGTCGGCTTCCGCACCGACATCGATCTGACGGCCGGTCCGGGGTTTCTCCTGCAGCAACTCGTCTCGAACCTCCACAGCGGCCTCAGTGGCAACGGCGTGCTGCAACGCTCACCTCTTGCAGTCAAATCGCTCTGCGATGCAGCGGTGTACCTGCTTCTGGAGACATGTCCCCATCACTATTCGGAGGAACTGGCGCGCTCCGCGCCTCTCCCGGCCCCGCGTCATGTAAAATGGGCCATGGATTTCATGCAGGAACATATCGCGGAACCGATCTCGCTCAGCGAAATCGCCATGGCGGCCAAGGTAAGCGTTCGAACTTTGCAGCAGGGCTTCCGTCAGTTCAGGAACACCACTCCGATCGCCTATCTGCATGAAATCAGGATGGCTGCCGCCCATCGCGATCTGCTAGACTCAGACGGAACCCAGGCCATCGCCGAAATCGCGCTGAGATGGGGGTTCACCCATCTCGGGCGATTTGCAGCCGACTACCGGAAGCGTTTCGGCCTGTTGCCGTCACAGACCGTGAAGCGCTAACCTCGCTCAAGGATTTCAGCTTGGCCGGAGCCGCCGGCATACGATCCCGATGTGAAAATCTGCTGGATTCCGTAGATCTTGTCGAAGGGGAACCGTTCGAAGAGCCCGTCGGCGATCATTGCGAGAGCTCCCAGAGCCGGGTGGGATTATGCCGCGCGCTTCAGCGCATCGCCGATCGTCGAGACAATCGTGTCGATCTGGTCCTTCTCGACGATGAGCGGCGGAGAAAGCGCGATGATGTCGCCTGTCACACGGATCAGCAGGCCCCTCTTGAAGCAATCGACGAAGACGTCGTAGGCACGGGTTCCCGGTGCCCCGTCACGGGGAGCGAGTTCGATTGCGCCGACCAGTCCGAGGTTGCGGATGTCGACGACGTGAGGCAGGCCCTTTAACGAGTGAACGGCTTCCTGCCAGTGGTCGGCAAGCTCGGCTGCGCGCGTCAGCAGCCCTTCTTCCTCGTAGATTTCGAGAGTTGCGAGCCCCGCAGCGCAGGCGACCGGATGGCCGGAATAGGTATAGCCGTGGAAGAGTTCGATCGCATTGTCCGGTCCGACCATGAGTCCGTCATGAACCTTACGGCTGGCAAAGACTGCGCCCATCGGGATGGCGCCGTTGGTCAGGCCCTTTGCGGTGGTGACGAGGTCAGGCACGACGCCGAAATAATCCACCGCGAAAGCTGTGCCGAGACGGCCGAAGCCGGTGATGACCTCGTCGAAGATCAGCAGGATGCCGTGCTTGTCGGCAGTGGCGCGCAGCTTCTCCAAATAGCCTTTCGGCGGAAGCACCACGCCCGCCGATCCCGCCATCGGCTCGACGATGACGGCGGCGATGGTTTCGGCGCCGTGCAACTGCACCAGGCGTTCGAGATCGTCGGCCAGTTCCACGCCATGGGCTGGAAGACCCTTGGAAAAGGCATTACGCTCGATGTCGAGCGTGTGGCGCATATGGTCGGCCGGGATTTGCGGGAAGACGCGGCGGTTGTTGACGAGGCCGCCGACGGAAATGCCGCCGAAGCCGACTCCGTGATATCCCTTCTCGCGGCCGATGATGCGCGTGCGTGTGCCCTGGCCGATCGCGCGCTGATAGGCGATAGCGATCTTCAGAGCTGTATCCACCGATTCCGAACCGGAGCCGGTGAAGAATACACGGTCGAGCTTGGCGTCAGCCCCGCCCGGCGCGATTGCGGCGAGCTTCGCGGCGAAATCGAACGCGATCGGATGGCCCATCTGGAAGGTCGGGGCATAATCGAGGGTGGCAAGCTGGCGCTCGACCGCCTGGGAGATCTTCTTGCGGCCGTGGCCGGCATTGCAGCACCAGAGCCCGGCCGTGCCGTCAAGAACCCGGTTTCCGTCAACGTCGGTGTAGTACATGCCCTCCGCGGCGGCCAAAAGGCGCGGCGTGGCCTTGAACTGCCGGTTGGCCGTGAATGGCATCCAGAAATTTTCGAGTACGGGCGCGTTCGTTTTGTTCATCTGATCCATTCTGGCTTCCTTGGGATGGGTCGAGAATGATGATTTCTCCTTTGCAAACAAGTCCTTTTCTTTGCCGGCGCAAGTTGTTGAAATATCTTGGCCCATCAGACACATTTTAGATATTCTGAACAACGCAAACGGATCCATCATGTCAGTCGATATCGGCAGCCGCCTTCGCCATCTTCGCATCGCCCACAAGCTTTCCCAGCGCGAGCTTGCCAAACGCACCGGTGTGCCGAACTCGACGATCTCGCTGATCGAATCGAACGCCTCCAATCCGTCGGTTGGAGCCCTGAAGCGAATTCTCGACGGCATCCCGATCGGGCTGGCGGAATTCTTCGCCTTCGAACCCGAACGTCCGAAAAAGGCTTTCTACGCGGCTGAGGAGCTGGTGGAGATCGGCAAGGGTGCCATTTCCTACAAGCAGGTTGGCGAAACCCTGTTCGGGCGCAGCCTGCAGATGCTTAAGGAGTGCTACCAGCCGGGTGCCGACACCGGAAAAATTCCTCTTGTCCACGAGGGAGAGGAGGGCGGGATCGTGCTCTCGGGAAGGCTCGAGGTCACGGTCGACGACGAACGACGCGTGCTGGGGCCAGGTGACGCTTATTATTTTGAAAGCCGGCGCCCGCACCGGTTCCGCTGCATCGGGCCGGTGGCCTGCGAGGTTATCAGCGCCTGCACTCCGCCTACTTTTTAGTTCCTGCCCTCGATGCGGGCGAGCACGCCGTCGAGCGCTTCGATCAGCGCCGCGATGCCGCCCTTTTTCTCGAAGTCGGTCAGAACCTGCTCGTTCAGCCCGCCCCTGGTTGCGAATTCGCGGCTCAGCGTTCTGAACGGCTCGGCGCCGGGGCCGCTTGCCTTTTGCGCCAGGCTCGCGAAGAGAGGGGCGATGTAGGCATTTGCTTTCGCTCTTTCGAGGCCGCTCGTTTCCAGCCAGACGCCGACCGTTTCCATGATTCCGAAATAGGTAGACATCGTTGCGCTTGCGGCTGCGAGAAGGTCGTATTCCTTCCTCGACTGACATTGGACGGCCGTCCCAAGCGTGTCGAACAGCGCTGCGACCGTATCATCGGGCGGATAGATGGCGGTGACGCCCTGGCGCGTTGCGACGAAAGGCAGGGGGATCGCCTGCACGAGATGCACGTCGGCGCCGATCCAGTCGAGGAGGGCATGGCGCTCTGTCGCCGCGACGACACTGACGACCGTCTGTCCCGCCCTGAACGACAATTCCCGCACGACCTCCTCGGCGACCTGCGGCCGTATCGCCAGGAACACCATGTCGCTGCGATCGACGACGTCCTGATTGTCCTTGGCAATGTTCACGGCTGCGAATGCGCCCGCCAGCGTTTCCGCGATGTGGGCGCTTCGTGGAGAGACGTGAATCTCCAAGGCGTAGGCCGGATCAGCGAGAAGCCCGCGAACCATCGCCTCGGTGATAACGCCGGTTCCGACAAATCCGATGCTTTTGATGTTCACCTGATCACTCCTTAGCTCTAAGCGGTCCAGCGCGACATCCATTATGGCGGCGACAGGTGAGGAGCGGAAGCCCTGCTCCGTAAGATCGGGGGAACGGATTGACCGGTTAGGCCGATCTTTCCAGTCTGACGGCGCCTTTGAGTTGTGGCGCGATGCGCTCGCAGCGGCGGGGCGCATTCATGCCGTCATCGACAATGCCACATCCGCATCTACGCCCGGGGGACAGCTGGGCCTGAGCTAATCTAAGGGCGCGACGCATCGCCTGGGCGATGATCCCGCTTTCGTTTGGTACGCCATATGTTTACAAGCGGAAGGTGTAAAGATTCGATCGAACGGAGGCATTGATCTTGCATATCGTGCGTCGCGCGCTGTTGGGGTCTCTATGGGGCCTGATCGGCTGGAAACCTTCTTTAGCTATCGACACCAGCCCGGAAGCAATCACCCGGGAGGAGGCGTCGTCGGTGACACCCCGCCATGTTCTCTGTTTTCTCGGGAGAGATCGCGACCTCAGCCGCTTGTCCCAAGCGGCGGCCAAAGCGATCGGTGATTTCGCCACCGGCTTCAGCGTCGATGAGGATTATTCGCAGGCAGAGCCGGATGACCGCATGAACCGGTCATTCGACGTCTGCTGGGATCGGGTCGAGCCCGATGCCTGGAACGAGACGGACGAGAAAGGCGTCGCCGATCATCAATCCGTCCTCTACGTCCTCGGGCCGAGCATGACGCAGGCAGACACCGTCAAGGTGTCGATGACGGCGCTGCGTCTCGTCGAGCGGCTGATCGAGGCGGGAGCGGTTGCCGTCAAGGGCGAAAGCGCCGGCATCGCACATGGGCTCGATCGATGGAGAGTGCTGATCGGCCGAGGCGCCGAAGCGCAGAATGCCGGCGATCCGCTCGCCCAGCAGCGCATCGGGCGGCTGGCTTTCGCGAAGCGGCCGCTCTCGGCGCGTGGTTATCTGGAAAGCGTCGGCTTCCATCTGGTGGGGCTGCCGGAGGTCTATGTGCCGGAGACATCAGGCAGCGAAAGCCAGGTCGTTGCCATTATGGATGCAGTTGCCGACGAGATCGGCAAGCAGGGTCTCGAGCCGACGCTCAAAGCGCGGAGCGCAAGCCTCTCCTTCGATTCCAGCTATGACGTGGATGAGTTCAAGTTCAATCCCTACGGCATCGTCAAGCTCGCGGGGTGAACCGGCTCGATCTCCGGGTAATCGCCCTGCGACAGGGCGAAGCGCTGGATCGCCTTTGCAGCGACGCGCTCATATGCATGTCATTCAATCGTTCTGCTGTTCGAATGTCTCGGCAAGCTCTCCATAGTGGCGCGCTGATCCCGCATTCTTCTCGGCCGAAGGAGGCCGGCCAAGGCGGCGCGCAATGCATCATTGTCGTCATGACGGCAAGCGACCGGGGACCTGATAATCCACCGACCACGAACATTCAGTCTAGTTGTAACTGATCGTGTCGCTCACGCGCGGGCGATTGAAGAAATGGTGGTCGAAGCTGTAGCCGTTCTGTCCGGTGAAGTTCGAGAAAAACGCCGACACTGGTGTCGTCAATGTGTATTGCACCCGCGTCAGCACCACCTGGACGCCCGTCTCCTGGATCTTCGCCGGTATGTCGATCGCGCTTGTCGTCCCGGAAGCAAGCGATGAGGTGTTGAACGCGGCGGACCAGTTGACGGTCGCCTTGCCGCTATTGTCGACATCATTGACCGTGACCGTAATCGTCAGCCCGGTGGTCTCATAGGGCTGGAGGATGAAGCTCGCGCCTGAAAGAAGCTTGGTCACGTCGGTCTTCGCCCAGGTGCTCTGCTGCGCGATCATATCGCCTGTACTGGAAGCGATTTCGTCTATCTTGCGGCTGACGGTGAGGGCATGGCCAAGATCGACGGTGCCGAACAGCAGCACGATCAGGATCGGCAGCACCAATGCGAATTCCACGCCCGAGGCGGCCGTGCGGTCGCAGGCGAGGCGACCGATGCAGGATCGGGCGAGGCTGAGAAGGGGGAGGTTCCGTTTCATGATCATCTCAGAAGGGCTCATTGCGAAACAGAGCGGAGGACCCAAGGAGATAGCGGCCGTCCGAAAGCTTGGCGCTCGACAGGCTGAAGAAATTGACCGAGGCTTCCCATGGCAGAAACGCCTGTACCAGAATGTAATCGCTGCCCTTGCCGATATCATAAGTCTCGGTGACGGCGAGATTGCCGCTGTCGTCGATCGGATCGGCGCTGGTGGCGGACGACAGGTCGGAAAGCACGCTGACCTTGACGACGAGGCCGCTCGAGCAGCCGAAAGACAGAAGCATGTCCTCGCAAATTTTGCTCTTGAAAGTGGCCAGTGTGATCTTCGATGATGCCACCTCGCCGGTACGGATCATCCGGGAGATCTTATGAACGGAAGCGTCCAGCGAGGAGTTGACGAAGAACATCAGTGACACTTCGATGATGCCGAAGATCATGATGAAGAGCGGCAGGGCCAGGATCGCAAATTCGATCGCAGCCACCCCCTTGTGATCGCCGAGCAGGCGGCGAAGCAGTGCAAAGCGGTTTCTTGCGGTCATTGGGTCAGCCGGACGGAAGAGAGATATTGAGTGAAGAGCGTCGACAGGCCCGCTGTGATTTCCGTCGACGACGATGCCGATATGAACAGGCTCTTCGACGATGCGCAGTCGGCAAGTGCGTAGGGAATATAATCGCGTCTCGAAATGCTGGTCGACACGCCGCTGTCCATGGTGCCGCCCCAGGTGCTCTTCCAGTTGGCGCTCGCCATGGTCGAGCCGACCGTTGCGTTATAGCCCCAGTCCGTCGTGATCGGCAGATATTCGGTGTAGAGCACGGCCATCGTGTTCGACTGGTTCTTCAGATAGTCGCACCAAGCGGGATTGAGGGGCGCTACCTTCGGCCAGTATTTTGAGCCATTCGTCACCCATTCGCGCTGTGATTGGACACCGTCCGTCAGCAAGAGAACCAGCTTGAGCGGCGAGCCCGAGGAGGTCCCGTCCCCTCCGGCGCCGACTTTCTTTTTGAGCGTCGCAAGAGAAACGTCGAAATAAGTGGCGGCCTTCGAGGTCGCGCTGGTGAGGCCGTAGCTGCTGTCGGCGAGGCGGGCGCGCGCCGTATCCGTGCTCAGCGTCGGGGCGAGAACTTCTGAAAGCGTATCCCCGAGGCTGTATAGCCCGACCTTGATGCGTTCATGATTCTCGTCGGATTCGTCGATCATGTCGAGCACTTCGCGCACGGCGTCGCCGGCGACATCGGCGCGCAGCTTTATCTTCTTTTCCTTGCTGTAGTCATAATTGGTGGCGTATGTCGTTTTTCCGATGGTGTGCGAATCACCCGTGTGGCAGGCGAACTGGCATTTGATGCCGGTATACATGGTCGACTGACCTGACGTCGTTGCCGCCAGCAGCATCGACGGGGATGTGTCGATAACGATATAGACATTCAGATAGGACGTGGCGGGGCGTTTGACGGCGCTTCCCACGCTGACCGGAACGGTCTCGATGTTGGCGATCTTCATGAATGTCGTCGGAACGGTGCCGCTCGCCGTCGCCGTGATGTTGTGGTTCACGGTATCGATATCGATATCATCAAGCGTGTAGCTGTTATCCACCTGTGCGTGGAACCAGGCGGAAACCTTCTCCTTGAGAGCGTCGGTATCTTCGGTGTTGTTGATCTGCTTGACCGCTGCGATCAGGGCCGCGTCAAGGTCGCTCTGCATCCTCTGCCGGACATTGTAGCTGCGGATATAGTCGAAGCTCGCACCGACGGCGACGAGCATCGGCACGAGGCTGAGGGCGACGACAATTGCGACATTGCCGCCCCTGTCCCTTCCGAGACTGCGAAGGGTGCTCGTAATTCGAGCAAGCGAGTATGAAAGAGCCGACTTCAAAACACACCGTTACGCAAAACAAAAAATAGCAAAAGAAAGATGTATCTGGAAAACTTGAGCGTTTGTTAATTTCCGAATTTCCGGTAGAAGATGCACCGTCGGCACACCGTTTGCTGCGCTTATTGGACATGGTTGCGAATTATGGATATTCGCTACGCTATCGGCGAATGCGGAGGAGCCTCTCTCAGCGCTGCATCAGCAGGTCGTGCAGTCGTCTTTGAACCTCTTGCGAAAACATGGTCCTGTTGTTGAAAAAGTCTCCCAACACGGCAATCCAGCCTCCCGACATCTGGCTCGGCATGGGTTGGGATTGAGCACTGATTTCACCCTTCCTGGCCTTGATCATCTCCAGTCCGAGCTTGCCGCAACGGGCGCGTCCCGCCGGGTCGACGTCGGTCCGCCCCGGCAGCGATCCCTTGATACGGCTGAACGCGACCTGATTATCGCGATCGAGCACCATGCGGGCGAAAGCTTCCTATCCCTCGGTCGTGCCGTCGCGATTGGTGATCGGGAAGGCGAAGGCGTCGATCACCATGAAATAGGCAATCGACGTGCCGGGAACGAGGCTGCAATCGAAATCCTCGTCGACGCTGTAGCCGCGCGCCGCAGGCTCGCCCTTGCCCAGTCGCCCGCCGGCTACGCGTCCAAAGCTGTCCCGCTGAAACCCTGTAAGTCTTCGCGCAATGAAAATGAAATGACCGAGCGGGCGGGATTTTGCCGACGAGCCTATCCACTTTGCGCGCGGACGATCCGTATCGAGGAGCAGGCAGCTATCGCGATGGAGGCTCTTCGCACGGCCGGCCAGGAGGGAGTTGCCTACGGCCGATGCATCTGCATCGCCCTGCCGAGCGGCGAAACGCGGTGGTTCGAGCTTTCCGTGGCGAGACGACCGAGCGCCGATCCGACCACTGCCACCACGATCCTGGCATTCTCGCGAGAGCCGAAAGCGGATATCATCGCTCTTAGACTGCGCTCTCCGGTCGGCGGCTCCAGCCCGAGCGAGATGTGGCCTCGCGGGTGAGCGAGCCCGTCTCTCACCTGCCGCGTCGAAGCACGCGCGTGCTATTGCCCGATATCACGCTGTCTGACGAAGGGTTGCGATGACGCGGTCGCCCATGGAGGCACAGCGGGCGCCGTCGAAGGGGAACAGCGCCGAGAATGCGCCGGAGAGCTGTTTCTCGATCGATTGGCGCATCAGCTTGCGCGCCCGATGCAGCCGGGTCTTGGCGGTTTCGGGTTTGATGCCGAGAAAGGATGCGGCCTCCTCCGTGCTCATGCCCTCGACCTCGCGAAGCACGAAGATGGCGCGAAATTCGTCCGGAAGTCCGTCGACGGCCTGTTCGAGAAGATGCCGCGCCTGGCTTCGCGACAGTTCACTTTCCGGATCGGTTGCGGAGAGCGAGGAGGGGAACTGGAGGACTTCGCCGCCCCCCGATGTCGTCTGCATGTCGATTTCCTCAAGCCCGGTGGTGTTCTTTCGTGCGCGCACGCGGCCCAGCGCCTCGTTAAGCGTTATCCGGGTCAGCCATGTCGAAAGCGCGGCCTCGCCGCGGAATGTCGCCAGATTGGTGAAGGCCTTGACATAGGCGGCCTGCACGACGTCTTCCGCTTCCCAATCGCTGCGGATGATGGCGCGCGCGGTGCGGAACAGGCGCTGGTTGTGACGCTGGACAATGGCGCGGATGGCAGGCTCGTCACCCTGCTTTGCAAGGGACACGAGCTCGGCATCGGCGAGTGCTGATATATTCTGCCGGCGTCGCGCGTCCGGAACGGCAATGGCTGTCATGCAAGTCTCCGCATTGCTTTGGATCGGAGCCCGGCCTTACGGCCGGACGTCCAGTTTGCCCGTCATGGCGGGATGAAAACGGCAATAGAAATCGACCGCTCCCGCCCGGCCGACCGTCATCCGCGCTTCCGATTTCGGCGGCAGATCGACATCGAAGCTCTTGTCGCGAGCTGTCGCCGTATGCCGGAATATATCATTGTTTCCCCAGACGATCACATCGCCGACATGCAGCTCGGCAGGCGGCGCGCCGAATTTCATGCCTGCGATGGTGACCTGATATTCCGCCGCTGAAGCGACCCCGCTGCCTGCCCAGAGCAGCACCAACAACAGCGGCAGCAATTTCATCAGCGATCCCATCGCGACCCTACTTGATCATCGAAGCGAGATGCTCGGCATGCGTCTGGTGTTGCTTGAACAGGGTCAGGCCCGTTTCCAGCAGCGATTTCAGCTCCTTGTTCTGAGCCGACGGGATCAGCACCTTGGCAAGGGCATCGTTGACCGACTTGTGATAAGCGACTTCGTTTTCGACATAGGCCTTGTCGAAGGCAGCGCCGTCGAGGGCGTCAAGCGTCTTCAGCTCCTTGCTCGCCTGGGCCGAGAGCGACTGGCTGATCTTGTTGTCCTCAGGCGTCACTTTCAGCTTCTTGACGAGGGCGAGCGCCTGGTCGTTGACGGCCTTGTGGTCGCGCTCCATGGTTTTGGCGAATTCGATAACCTCGGCATTTTTGCTCTTCTTCAACGCTTGCTCGGCGGCGGTGACATCGATCTGCCCCGCCGTATAGGCGATGTGGGCGATCTGAGGATCGGTCGGCTTGGCGTCGGCGGCGATCGAGGCGGTGCCGAGCGACGCCGCGATGAAGGTTGCGCCGAGAATTCGTTTCAACATGATCTGTCTCCTTATGTCGGATGGAAGCGAGCATTGGATGCAGATCGCTCGAAAAGGTTCCCGAGAAATTTTCGAAGCGGGAAATGGTTGCCGGCCGCTTCAGTCTTCGCCGATGAAACGCTGAAGCACGATCGCATGATTGTAGGCTTGGTCTTTCGCCGCATAGAGAAGCGTGGCATCCGATTGCCCGATCCGGCGTTCGAGCTCCTCTACGGCTGATGAGTTCTTTTTGAGCTCGTCACGGTAGCGGCGTTGAAATTCGTTCCATTTGGCTGGGTCATGGCCGAACCATCGGCGCAGCGCCGGGCTCGGCGCGATGTCCTTCAGCCAGACGTCGACGGCCGCTTCCTGCTTCTTCAAGCCGCGCGGCCACAGCCTGTCGACCAGAATACGTGTACCGTCCCGGTCTTCTTTCGGCTCGTAGATTCGTTTGATGTGCAAGGCCATTTGCTCATCCGCTATGAAGGTAATTCCGAACGAATACGCGGATGAGGGATCTGGTTCCACTCACCGTCCGTGGTTTCATTTAGTCACGCTAAAGGGGCCTCCAAGCTGTCATAATTGCTTTTAGTGCGGAAGTGTCGTCTTCGGTCATCTCCCGCCGTGATTTGACCGAGCAAGAGGAGGAGGAGATTGGGGGCGCCTGTACGAGGCAGCTGCCAGTTGACAAGCGTCAGAGGCCCAAGTCGAATGGGACCCTTTCCAAGTAGGTAAGTCAGAGCGAGACGGGCGCATCATCTCGCATCAGGCCAAGCGACTTCAGGTCCTCCCACAGTTCGCGAGGGATATGTCTGTCCCGCGCCCGGTCGTTGGACGTCACTTGATCGATCGACTGGCCGCCCGGGATGACGGAAACGACAGCCGGGTGGAAGAACGGAAAGTTGAGAGCCGCGTCTGAGAGAGCGACATTGTATTTCAGGCAGACGTGCTCGATGCGCCGGACTTTATCGAGAATGTGTGACGGGGCGTCAGAGTAATTATATTGCGCGCCGGCAATCGGGCCTGTCGCCAATATGCCGGAATTATACGGCCCGCCGAGCACGATACCGATATTGCGGGCTACGCACATGGGAAGAAAGGTTTCCAACGCCTCCTGCTCGAGCAGAGTGTAGCGTCCGGCAAGCAAAAACAGGTCGAAGTCGCCACGCTCGGCAAGCGCCTGACACATCTCCCACTCGTTTATTCCGCCGCCGATGGCCTTCACCACTCCTTGGTCGCGGAGTGAGGTCATGGCCTGATAGCCACCGCTCATGAATTGCTCGAGATAATGGTCGCAGGCCGCCTTGGTGCCGTGATTGAAGACATCCAGGTCGTGCACGAACAGAATATCGAAGCTGTTGAGCCCGGTGCGCTCGAAGGACGCTTCGAAAGATCGCATGACGCCATCGTAGCTGTAGTCAAAAACCTCTCGGCGACTGGGCGTATCGAAGAATTTGCCGATGCCGGTCCGCTGTTCGGGTTGGCAGACCTTGAGGAGCCTGCCGACTTTTGTCGACACGACGTAGTCTTTACGCTGCTTCGTTGTGAGGAAGCGGCCAACCCGCCTCTCGGCGAGGCCAAGCCCGTAGAGCGGCGCGGTGTCGAAGTAGCGGATGCCGTGTTGCCAGGCCGCATCTAAAACCGCTGCCGCCTCCTCATCTGTTATCGCCCGATAAAGATTGCCGAGTGGTGCGGTGCCGAAGCCGAGTTCGGTAAAGGTAAGCCCGCCGTCTCCCCTGCGGTCCCAATGTCGCGTCTTCATGTCAGCTATCCGCATCCCATATTCGTTTGCCGCTCGTGCTCGACACTGCAGTCTAACCAATAACGCTTCCGGGTGGAATCGGAGCTAAAACGAGGAACCTTGGCCTGCGATGGCCCGGGGCAAGGGCGCCAACCCAGCAAGAATCCGTAGAGGAGCGTGATATCTGGTGCATCAGCCGGTGAATAGGGCATCCAGCTGCCCGATTTAACGAAGCCCAAACCACTATTGTGTATGACAGGGTTGTTACATGGTTTGGAAGGTGGACCCAACGCGGTGAATGGCATCTGGACGCAATTTGGTGGCAACCTTTCCTTCGTGTCTCTGGCGATGTCGCTCTGGGCGCTCTTTTCGATCCAGTTTCAGCGCCGTTCCTTCAGGCAGGAGAAGATCGCCTTCGGGATAATAGCTGGCGGCGCCTCCATCGGATCCATACTGCTTGCGATCGAATTCCATCCTGGCATCTATATCGACCTGCGTTTTTCGCCGCTTGCATTGGCCGGTATGTTCGGGGGGCCGATTGCGGCGGCTTTTGCTGCGTCGCTGGCGATCGTCTTTCGCTTTGCTGTCGGCGGCACGGCGATGGTCGACGGGATTATCACAATTGCATTCGCAACCGGCATCGGCGTGGCCGGCCATTTCTGGACCCGCAAGAGATCTCCTGGCTTCACGGACGTTGTTCTGCTGGGCCTTGCCCTTGGCGCGATACTGGTTGCAGCGATGGCCCTGCTTCCCACTCTCGTGACCGCCCATGTTCTGGCCGGAGTGGGCTTTCCCCTGACGGCCTTGAATTGTCTGGCGACCGTGATCGGTGGCTTTGTGCTCCTGAAGACGCAGCAATGGGAACTCGAACGAAGCATCCTGGTGACGGCATTTTCGCAATCGCCGGACTATCTCTACGTGAAGGACCGAAACAGCCGGTTCATTACCGTCAATGAAAACATGACGCGCCTCTTCCGTTTCAGAACGACGGCGGAGATGACCGGATTGTCGGATTTCAATCTGATGTCGCAGCCGCTCGCTGAGGAATTGTATCATCTCGAGCAGCAGGTGATGGAGACAGGGACGCCGCTGATCGACTCCAACGAGCGGATCGAAGGCCGCTTCCTGCTTGCTTCCAAGGTGCCGGTGCGGGACAAGCAGGGACGGATCATCGGTCTTGCGGGCGTAACGCGTGACGTAACGGAGCGCACAGCGCTGGAGCGGGAGCTGCGCGAAAGCAAGAAGCTGTTGTCGCATGCGATGGCGAACATGTCGGACGGCATCGCCATGTATGACAGCAAAGGCTTTCTTCTCTTTTGCAACGATCAATACCGTGACGCCTTTCCGCTCTCCGGGGCTGCCCGTGTCGTTGGCGCGCATATCAGCGACATCCTGCGCCGCGTCGTCGAAACCGGCGAGCGGCCCGCTGTCGCAGAGGGTAATGCGGAAGAGTGGATCAAGACCGCAGCCGCTTCCCTGCACAGCAATAAGGATGAGGAAATTCAGCTTCACAACGGTGATTGGCGCAGCATCCGCACAAGGATTGCCGGAGATGGCACGGCGATGGCCGTCGTCTCGGACATCACGGCGACGAAACAGGCGGAGATCGCGCTGAGGCTGTCGGCGGAGCAATTGAAGAATCTTGCCGAGACCGACGGGCTCACCGGCATTGTCAATCGCCGCGCTTTCGACGAGGCCTTCGCACGTGAGACGGCGGGCACCGCCAGGAAAAATACGCCATTCAGCCTGCTGATGGTCGATATCGACCGCTTCAAAGCCTATAATGATACCTATGGCCATCCCGCCGGCGACCAATGCCTGCGCGTCGTCAGCAAGTGTCTGCGCCAGTCCGTCAGTCGGCCGGCGGACATCGTCGCGCGCTATGGCGGAGAGGAATTCGCCGTGTTTCTTCCCGACACCAGCGCCAAGGGAGCGATGATCGTCGCCGAACAATTCGCGCGTCGCCTGGCCCAGGAGAATATCATTCATTCCGGCAGCGAGTTCGGGCGGGTCACCGCCAGCATCGGCATATCCTGCGCCACAGGCGCGACCCTGCGGACCAGCCCGAACCGGCTTTTGGCAGAGGCCGACGCCGCGCTCTATGAGGCCAAGACGCAAGGTCGCAACCGTATTCTGGCGCATTCCCGCGAGAACGGGCATGCCCTGAAGGAAACCGGTTAGAAGCACGCGCTTCAGCTCTCTCGATAGGTTTCTTCTATCGAGTCATCATTCGTGCGCCCTTGATGTTTAGCGCCCTTCATCAATACAGGGCGCATGGACACAAAATTCATTGGGAAGAAATCGGCGGCAGCCGGCGGCTGGGGCGCTCTGAAAAGCTGCGGCAAACAATTGCTGCAAAGCGGCATGCCGGTCTCGGGGGCGCGGACGATGCTGAAGGCGAACCAGCCGGACGGCTTTGATTGCCCGGGCTGCGCCTGGGGCGATCCGGAACACGGATCGTCGTTCGAATTCTGTGAGAACGGCGTGAAGGCCGTCGCATGGGAGGCCACGGAAAGGCGGGCGACACCCGCCTTCTTCGCGGCGAACACGGTCTCTGAGCTTCGCCGGCTGTCGGATTACGAGCTGGAGCTCAATGGCCGCCTCACCCATCCGATGCGTTACGATGCTGCGAGCGACCGTTACCTGCCGGTGGCGTGGGAGGATGCTTTTGCCGAGATCGGCAGCATTCTAAAGGGCCTCGATAATCCCAATCGGGCGGAGTTCTATACGTCCGGCCGCGCCAGCAACGAGGCTGCCTTCCTCTATCAGCTATTCGTGCGCATCTACGGCACCAACAACTTTCCCGATTGTTCCAACA
Organism: Rhizobium sp. NXC14; assembly: GCF_002117485.1. Taxonomy (NCBI): domain Bacteria; kingdom Pseudomonadati; phylum Pseudomonadota; class Alphaproteobacteria; order Hyphomicrobiales; family Rhizobiaceae; genus Rhizobium; species Rhizobium sp. NXC14. The sequence continues at coordinate 608,723 of NZ_CP021033.1, read as the reverse complement.
TGTGTCACGAGGCAAGTGGAATCGCCCTGAACCAGGCGGTAGGTGTCGGCAAGGGCACCGTGCTTCTGGAGGACTTCGAGGAGGCCGATGCGATCTTCGTGATCGGCCAGAACCCCGGCACCAATCATCCCCGAATGCTCGGCGACCTGCGCCGGGCGGCAATGCGCGGATCGCGGGTCGTCGTCTTCAATCCGGTCCGCGAGCGCGGGCTGGAGCGCTTCTCCGATCCGCAGGACAAGATCGAGATGCTGCGCGGCGGCTCGACCGACATTGCCAGCCTTTATCTGCAGCCGCAGCTCGGTGGCGACATGGCCGCGGTGCGTGGAATGGCAAAGGCGGTGCTGGCCGCGGAAGACGCTGCGATTGCCGCCGGTCTGCCGCCGGTTCTCGATCATGCGTTCCTGGCCGACCATTGCGCCGGTTTTGCGCAATACCGGGCCGCGGTCGAGGCGACGGCCTGGGCAGATATCGAGGACCAGTCAGGACTGAGCCGTGAGGAGATCGAACGGGCGGCCGAGGTCTATATCAGGGCTGAACGGGTCATCTGCACCTGGGCGATGGGTGTGACCCAGCATCTGCATTCGGTGGCGACGATCCGCGAGATCGCCAACTTCATGTTCCTGCGCGGCAATATCGGCAAGCCGGGCGCCGGCCTCTGCCCGGTTCGCGGCCATTCCAATGTGCAGGGCGACCGCACCGTCGGCATCAACGAAAAGCCGTCGGACGATTTCCTCGATGCGCTGGAGAAACATTTCGGCTTTGCCGTCCCCCGCAACCATGGCCACAATGTCCTTGCCGCAATCGGGGCGATGCTTGATGGCTCGGCCGAAGCTTTCATCGGCCTTGGCGGCAATTTCGCCCGCGCCACGCCCGATAGCGCGCTGGTCGAAAAGGCGCTGCGGCGGCTGAAACTGACGGTGCACATCGCCACCAAGCCGAACCATTCGCATCTGATGCCCGGCGAGGCGTCCTTCATTCTGCCCTGCCTCGGCCGCACCGAGATGGACCTGAACGCTGCCGGCAGTGGCCAGCTCGTCAGTGTCGAAGATTCAATGAGCATGGTGCATGGATCCGCCGGCATCAACCGGCCGGCCTCGCCGCATCTCCTCTCGGAAGTCGCCATCATTGCCGGCATTGCGCAGGCGACGGTCGGCTCCTCCGTGGTCGACTGGGCGGAACTCGCCGACGACTACGACCGCATCCGCGATCATATCGCGGCGACCATTCCCGGCTTTGAAAACTACAATGCCCGCCTGCGCAAGCCGCGCGGTTTCCATCTGCGCAACTCGGCCGCCCATCGGGAGTGGCAGACGCCGGCAGGCAGGGCTTCATTTTCTTGCCCGGCGCTTCCAGAGGAGACCGTGCATCAGCGTGCGCGAAGAGGCGAGGGGCGTTTCGCTCTGCAGACGTTCCGGTCGCACGACCAATACAATACGACTGTCTACGGTTTGGATGACCGATATCGCGGTGTCTACGGAGAGCGGCAGGTCATCTTCATTCATCCGGCGGATCTGAAGGCGATGAATGCCGAGGCCGGTGACCGTGTCGACGTGATCGGCGAGCACGATGACGGTATCGAACGTATCGCGCGGGATTTCCGCTTCGTGCCCTATGATATTCCGCGGGGCAGTATTGCCGGCTATTACCCTGAACTGAACGTGCTCGTGCCGCTTGGCAGCGCCGGCGAGGAAAGCGATACGCCGACCTCGAAATCGATCATGGTTTCCTTGCGCAAGCGAGACGCCGCGTGAGCAACGAGGCTATCGGCGCCGACCGGTTTCTTGCCCTTGTCGCTGCGGCGCAGGATAGGGACCTCCGACTGACCTCCTTGCAGGCCGGTCTGCTCGTCGCTGCCGAGCTCGGGATCGCGTCCGACAGCCGCTCCTTTGCGCGCATGCTGGGGATCGCGCATGCCCTTGTGTTGCGGGACCTCAGCGCGCTGGCGGAGCGTGATGATATGCTTCAAGTCGTCAAGCGGGATCCGAAGACAATGCGAGTGCACTACCGATTGGCCAAGCCTTAAAAACCGAAAGCGCAAAGAGCGAAGCTGAAAGATCGCGGTGCGCTTCAGCTGCAAGTTACCGGCGGCTCATGCGCTTTCTCGTTTCGGAAGGATATTCGCCATAGGTTGCCTTGTAGACCGCAGAAAAGCGGCCGAAATGAAAGAATCCCCATTTGAGGCAGATGGCCTTCATCGTCTCCGTGCACTCGGGATCGATCAGATCCTGCCGTGCGGCGCGCAGACGAAGCGTCAGCAGATAAGCGGCGGGGGACGTTCCCTTGAACGCGCGGAAACCGGTTTCGAGGGCTCTGCAGGAGACGCCGGCCGCTTCCGCCACCTTTGGCATGGTGATCGGCTGATCGATATTGGCCTGCATGAACTCGATCGCTCTGCGCACATGCCTCGGAGCGATAAGGGCGGCGCCTTTGTCAAGGAAATGCGACAGCCGGTGTGGCACCATGCGCACGACGAGATCGGCGAGCGCCTGGGTCATATGAGCCATAGCGATCGGCGACTGCAGCAGGGGACCGTCGCGCATCCCTGAAATGATCGTTTCGGTGAGGTTGCCGATCGTCCGTCCGGCCGGCGTCGACAGATCCAGTTCGGGCAGAAGGTCGAGCGAGCCGCTGAACGGTATTTCGAACGTCTGGCCGATCGTCTGGAGGATGACGGGCCAGTTGATCAGCAGTTCGTCGATGACGTTGCCTTGCCCGTGCATGAGAACGCTGTCGGGTTCGAAATTATTGTAGAGAAGCAGCTTGCCTTGCCGGGCCTCGGCCTTTCGCGTCCCATAGGTGACTCCCATGCCGCCACGGCGCGGCACGACGAGCGACAGATACTCCGCCGTGCTGACAGTCGGCTCGATGTTGAATTGGAACTCCGCCTCATGATAGCCCGTCAGCAGGACGGCGCTCTCGGCCACCGAAAAATCCAATCCCCAATGAAAGTCCTTGGCGCGGCCGACAGGCTCGGCATCAAACGCGCCGAAAGCGCCGCCGAGGGTTTCCACCATATTGTCGAATGACGAACCGTGGAATCGGAAGGAGAATGGCTGGGCGCTGTTTTCCGTCATGCTCTCCTCCTTATTTCATCTGACGTCGCGCATAACGCGACACTTCGGCCACTTGGATCAGAATGAAGCACGTCCCTCTTTTTGTTCACACGTCGCCGAGCGTCATCTTTCTCCTCACCCTTGCCAGGGCATGACGGACGAGGTTTGGCTGTATATTAGCGGATAAGAAGCCAGAGCGCAGTAAGCGGCAGCCAGGCGGGCAAGTTTCAACCTGATCCAGGTGTCGGTATTGCTGGGCGGGGCAAGCCGATCCAGGCAGAGCTCGCGCGTGGCGGGCGTCGGAAACGCAGACCTTTTAAATGTTTTATCGATAATTCCCATCTGTCGGATTTTCCTGGCCAGTCGGCAGGAACTGACAGAACCGGCTGCACTTGGCAAGGCCTTGGAACTGCTGCTTTGATGGTGATCCCGCGATGAAACGATTAGCCAGCGTGCGCATAGGGCACATTCAAGGCGCCATCCAAGAGTCGCCTGCCGAAGGTTCTGAAGTGGACCGCTCGAGATAGCCTTCGGCAGGCTGACAGGCAGTTGGCATACGCACGGGATGGAGTGCGTATGGATGTAATCCCCGTCCATCATATGGGGTAATCGATGGAGCGGTGGCTTTCAGACCGTAGACCATCATGGCCCCGGTCGGGCTTAGTTTAGTGTTCCCTGGCGATGGAGCAATTGGCGCGCGCCGATATTGTCGGTCAATCGGCTTTTCGTGACGCAGTCTGGACTGGTCCTGCGCAATATGTACAGGTTGACGCTTTCCGCGCCGCTTTTCGGGGCCGGGAATCAGATCTCCAGGTCCGACTCGCCGGCCGGCCCTTGGCGCAGCGCGGCGCAGCCGCCGATCTCGACGGCGTCGATGCCTAACGAGCGCAATTCCTCGCCCCGCGCACTGGCCGCCGCGTTGGTCGTGGCGAGCACCAGCTGTCGCCCTCCCCAAAGGTGCGTTCGCCGGTATTGAGATCCACAAAGTGACGCCATTGTGGTGCCGTTCCATGCTGGGCCATTTGAAGCCCAGCCTCTTCAGGGTCTGGCGCAGCGGTACGTCGGCGGTCGTGCGCTGAGAGTATTGTCGCCGAATGCCCGTCTTCGGCAGGTTTCCAGGCGGTTCGCAGCCGCACCAGCCGCCATCTTCGTCCAGCAGGAGGACTTGCCGGCAGGCCTTGCCTGTCGCGCCATGACCGGCCTCGTGATGGCCCTTTTCGATGCCGGGTAGCGTCTCAACGGATGGCAGGCCTTTCTGGAGGCCGGTTTCGGGAGAATATGAGCCTGTCGCCAGGATCACGCATCGGCGCCGACGGTCTCGATATTCGATAGGAGTTGAACCTGACGTCGACTCCGAGCTTTGTCAGTTGCCGCTCGTACTAGCCGATGAGGTCGAGGCTCTGCCCCCTGGCGAGGCTGCATCCCGGCAAGCAGGAAATTGCCGCCAAGCCGGTTCGATGCTTCACGCTAGGATGACCCTGTGGCCTCGCCGGGCGACCGCCGAGCGCTAGTCTCGCCGGCCAGCCGGGAGAGGTCGCCTGCGGAGGTTCAGAGCGCGACCGAAAGGGTGTTGTCGTGTCGGGAGGCCACCTCCTGCGAATTCACCATTGCGCCAGCGAGCTGGCGGAAGGTGACAAGGCCCAGTGTTTCCCCCGACGGCGAAACCACCCTGGCATCATCGTCCGGTGTCGAAGCCAGCATTCGGAGGGCCTCTTCCACCGTCGTGCCCGATGCGATCGTCAAACCGCCCGGCGCCACCACGGTGTGCAGAGGTGTCATGACGGCCTCGACATGGATGACCCGGCCTCGGTTGACCTCCTTGACGAAGTTGGCGATGTAGTCGTCCGCAGGGCGCAGCACGATATCTTGGCTGGTGCCCTGCTGGATAACCTCGCCGTCGCGCAGGATCGCGATCTGGTCGCCCAGGCGCAAAGCCTCGTCGAGGTCGTGGGTGATGAAGACGATGGTCTTCTTGATCTCTTTCTGAATATCGAGAAGGACCGTCTGCATATCCGTGCGGATCAAGGGGTCGAGAGCCGAATAGGCCTCGTCCATCAAGAGAACCGGGGCATCATTGGAGAGCGCCCGCGCCAGGCCGACGCGTTGCTGCATGCCGCCGGAAAGCTGGTTGGGGTATTTTTGTTCGAAGCCCTTCAGGCCGACGCGCTCGATCCAGCGCATAGCGACGTCAACGGCTTTCGCGCGCTCCATACCCTGCACTTCGAGACCGAAAATGGTGTTGTCGAGGACGTTGCGGTGCGGCAGAAGCGCGAACTTCTGGAACACCATGGCGGTCTGCTGCCGCCGGAACGTCCGCAATTCGGTCTCGTTCATCTTCACGACATCGATGCCGTCGACCAGCACTTCGCCCGATGTCGGATCGATCAGCCGGTTGATGTGCCGGATGAGCGTCGATTTGCCCGATCCGGAAAGGCCCATGATGACCTGGATTCGGCCGGAGGGAATCTCGACATTGATATCCCTGAGCCCCAGCACGTGCCCATGTTTTGCGTTTAGCTCGGCTTTCGTCAGGCCCTTCTGCACCGCTTCGACATAAGCCGTGGGATTGGGGCCGAAGATCTTGTAGAGATTGCGGATTTTGATGCCGCCGAAACGATGCTCAGCCATGGACGGTCTCCCGATGCTTCTGGAGCCTTTTGCCATATGCCTGGCTGACCCGGTCGAAGATGATTGCGATGCCGACGATGGCAAGGCCGTTGAAAATGCCCAGCGTGAAGTATTGGTTGGCGATCGCCTTCAGCACCGGCTGGCCGAGGCCCTGAACGCCGATCATGGAAGCGATGACCACCATGGCGAGCGCCATCATGATCGTCTGGTTGATGCCGGCCATGATGGTGGGAAGCGCCAGCGGCAGCTGCACCTTCAAGAGCTTCTGCGACCTGGAGGTGCCGAAGGCATCTGCGGCCTCGAGCACGTCCTTGTCAACGAGCCGGATGCCGAGATCGGTCAGGCGGATCATCGGCGGGATGGCGTAGATGACAACGGCGATCAGGCCCGGCACCTTGCCGATACCCAAGAGCATGACGACGGGGATGAGGTAGACGAAGCTCGGCATGGTCTGCATGACGTCGAGGATTGGATTGACGACGCGCTGCAGCCGGTCGGAGCGCGCCATAAGGATGCCGATCGGGATACCGATGGCGATGGAAAGAACCGTGCAGACGAAGATCATCGAGACCGTCCGCATCGTGTCGTCCCACATGTCGAAGTAGCCGATCAGCATCAGCGTCACCAGACAGCCGAGGACGATCTTCAAGCTGCGGCTCGCAAACCAGGCAATGACGAGGATGATCAGGGTAATGATCGGCCACGGCGTTTGCGTCATGAAGCGCTCGGCAGCGATGAGGAAATGCTGCAGCGGGACGAAGAGGCTTTCGATGCCGTCGCCGTAGCTGCGGGTAAATCCGCGAAAGCCGTCATCGATCGCTTTCTTCAGATTGCGAAGCGCGTCATCGTTCATGTGTGGGAATTTATAAAACCATTCCATCTCGTTCCCCTTTCGTCAAAGTGCCGCGGCAGTCTTTTTGATTTTGTCGGCGCGTGAGAAGCGGTGCGCTTTCGCGCACCGCAATTTTTTTGCTTAGAGAGCAGCTTCGATCTTCTTGGCTGCCTCGGGCGAGACCCACTTGGTCCAGATGTCCTTGTTTTCTTCCAGGAAGTGTTTGGCGCCGTCTTCGCCGGTTGCCTGGTTGTCGGTCATCCAGGCCATCAGCTTGTTGACCGTATCGTTGCTCCATGAACGCTTCTTCAGGTAGTCCATGACCTCGGGGCCGACCTTTTCAGAGAAAGGCTTGGCAACGAGAGTCACGACGTGATCGACCGGCCATGCCGCCGGCTTCGGATCGGGGCAGTCGGCAACCGTGATGCAGCGCTTCCACTCGGCAGCATTCTCCGGCACACCGGCTTCGAGCTTGACCATCTGATACTTGCCGAGCAGCGCGGTCGGCGCCCAGTAATAGCCGACCCAGCCTTCCTTGCGCTCGTAAGCCTTGGCGATCGAACCGTCGAGACCGGCGGCAGAGCCGGTGTCGACAAGGGTGAAGCCCGCCTTTTCGGCATCAAACGCCTTGTAGAGCTGCGAGGTGACGACCGTGCCGCCCCAGCCCTGCGGGCCGTTGACGATGGCGCCCTTCTTCGGGTCTTCGGGATCTGGGAAGAGTTCCGGATGCTTCAGCGCATCGCCGATCGTTTTGATGTCGGGATGGGCGTCGGCGAGATATTTCGGAATCCACCAGCCCTGTACGCCGCCATCCGGCAGCGGCGAGCCGACCTGAACGATGCGGCCTTCTTCCGTGCCCTTCTTGACGACGTCGGGCAGCAGGTCGATCCATGCTTCGGGCGCGATATCCGGCTGGCCCTTTTCGGCCATGGAGGTGATCGTCGGGACGGTGTCGCCAACGGTGATGTCGGCGCTGCAGCCGTAACCTTCGTTCAGGATGAACTTGTCCAGGTTGGAGAGAACTTCGGCGCTCTGCCAGTTCATGCTGGCGATGGTGACGCTGCCGCATTCGGCGGCGCCGGCGAAGGACGCGCCGCCGATCAGGCCGAACGTCAAGCATGTCGATGCAAGTAGTTTCTTCATTCTCGTTCCCTCTATTTAGCGGCTGATCTGGCCAGGCGGGGTGCCGCAGTACCCGCCCTCAACGGTCGTCAGGAAACAGCTCCCATACCCACCGATTTCTTGAATGCTGCCGATAGGCCTTCCCCCACCGCAGCGTCGAACCCGGCGGCGCGCATGCCTTCGATGGCTGCCGCGGTGGTGCCGTGATAATCGAGAAAGGTTTGGACGATGTCGTCGGGACATTCGTTGCGGCGCTCCAGCAGCCGGCCGGCGCCTGATATCACCGCATTGACGGCGCGGCGCGCAACCTCGGCAGGCAGGCCGCGGATGACGGCGTCGCGCATCATGGCGGCGGCGAGCAGTGCCGGGAATGCCGGCCCGGAGCCGGAAAGGCCCGTGAGATAATCGATGTCGCTTTCCCTTGCGACCTCGTCCTCAGATCCGCAGGTTTCGAAGATTGCGCGGACGACGTTCCGATCATCTCTCGTGATGTCGTTCGCGCCGATCCAGGGGGTATAGGATTTCCCCACTTCGGCAGCGGCATTCGGCAGGGCGCGGACTACGCGGCCTGTCTTGTGGCGCTCCGCAAGGGCGCCCAGGCGAATGCCGGCCATGACCGAAATCACCAGCTTGTCGGAAGCATCGAGGGCGAGCGGATGCCAGTCGTCCGGGCGGATGGAGAGAAGGATCACATCCGAGCGGTCGGCAAGTTCCTGACTGTCGGTGGTCCAGAAGGAATCTGGGAAACGGTCGGGCTGCCGGCTGCGATAGGAGAGGCAGAGATTTCGAGGATCGACCAGGCCGGAATCGACGATCGTGCTGGCGATGGCTCCACCCAGCCAGCCGCCACCGCCAACAATACCAATCCTCAAGGAAACGCTCATCTCGGTTTCCTCAGCCGGGCCTATAGCCGTGCCGCGCGAAGAAGCGGTCGAGCTCCCTCTGCAGCGGCACTTCGCCCGTGTAGATCGCAATATATTCGGGAATCCGTTTCATGCGGACGGCGAGTTCCTCCTTCGACTGCATGGAAATGTACCCGATCTGAACGAGGTAAGTTGTCCGCGCTCTGACATCCGATGTCGTTTCTG